>NZ_JBXFWM010000051.1:0-31757 GCF_056856655.1 Stenotrophomonas sp. STEN033 | reverse complement strand
CCCACCTGGAAATGATAAACCCACCCAACTTCCCCGCCCCCCCTCTTCGCCCCCCTTGCTGGTAAAAACCGGTGCATACAACCGGGGCCACCGTGGGTTTGCTGGCATAACCCACACTCTGACCCCGGTTTTAGCTCCGGTTTCAGCTCTCAGCTATGCTTGCGCCCCCCTAGCAAGACCGGAGCCCGGACCGTGACCGACGCCAGCCAGACCCCCGATTTGCCCGTTCTCGATGCCGATCAGGCACGCGTGCTGGGCTGCCTGATCGAGAAGGAGGCCACCACCCCGGACACCTACCCGCTCACGGTCAACGCCGCCCAGGTGGCCGCCAACCAGAAGACCGCACGCGAGCCGGTGATGAACCTGGAAGCCGGCAAGGTGCAGTACGCGCTGCGCCAACTGGAAGCCATGGGCCTGGCCCGCCAGCATTTCTCCTCGCGCGCCGAGCGCTACGAGCACCTAACCGGCCTCAAGCTGGACCTGCCGCGCCAGCAGGTGGCCCTGCTCGGCCTGTTGCTGCTGCGCGGCCCGCAGACCGCCGGTGAGCTGGCCATCCGCAGCGAGCGCATGGCCAAGTTCGCCGACCCCGCCGACCTGCGTCACCAACTGGAGCGCATGCAGCAACGCGGCCTGGTCGTGCAGCTGCCGCGTGCCGCCGGGCAGCGCGAAGACCGCTACATGCACCTGCTGTGTGGTGCGGTGGATGTGGAGGCCTTGGCCGCGCAGTACCGGGCACCGGCTGGCGCTGCTGCCGCTGCCGGCAACAGCGCACTGGAAGCGCGCGTGGAACAGTTGGAAGCCACCGTCGCCGCGTTACAGGAGCAACTGGCCGCATTGCAGCAGCAACTGGGCGGCTGAGCCGACGCTGGCCGTAGCCCGGGTAAGCGCAGCGCACCCGGGGCCGTTGCCGGAAAACCGTAGATCGCTGATATCCCAGCTCCCCGGGTGCGCTGCGCTTACCCGGGCTACGGGCTCAGGCGGGCGTATTGACGAACAGCAGCAGTTGTTCATCCTTGCCGGGCAGCACCACGGTGCCGTCATCGCGGAAGCCGGCCTTTTCCAGCAGCGCCACCGAACGGGCGTTGCCCGGCGAGACCACCGCACGCAGTTCGCCCAGGCCTAGCGCGCCGCGCGCATAAGCCAGCACGCCTTGCACCGCTTCCAGCGCATAGCCCTGGCCGGTGTACGCGCCCAGCAAGGCGTAGCCGACGTCCGCGCAGGGCAGGCCATCGCGCCGCACCAATCCGGCATTGCCCAACCAGGCACCATCGCTGCGGCGTTCAATCGCATACATGCCGAAGCCGTTCGCGGCATAACTGCCAAAGGTGTGATTGCGCACGTAGTCGCGCGCCTGCTCCAGCGTGCGCACGCCGCGATCACCGATGAACTCGTGGAAACCGGGCTCGTTGAGCAGCTGCAACATGCCGGCAGCATCGCCGTCGTCGTCGCGCAGCAGCCGCAGTTGCAGGCGTTCGGTTTGGATCAAGGACATATAGGTGCTCGGCTTTGGCCTCCTCCCTTCTGCGTAGCAGAGGGGAGGGTTGGGGAGGGGTGCTTTTGGTTTTTGCTGGTAGAGCCCCTGCCGAGCATGGCTCGGCACTACCAGCGCCCCTTTTTTGCTCAGGAAGGGCTGAGGGGCTGTTTGCGCTGAGCCCAATCAAAGCGCAAGACCGAGGCCAAAAGCTACCCCCTCCCGACCTCTCCCTTGGCTGCGCCAAAGGGGAGGAGCAAAGCCGTGCCCCCTCCCTTCTGCGCAGCAGAGGGGAGGGTTGGGGAGGGGTGCTTCTGGTTTTTGCTGGTAGAGCCTCTGCCGAGCATGGCTCGGCACTACCAGCGCCCCTTTTGCTCGGAAAGGGCTTAGGGGCTGTTTGCGCTGAGCCCAATCAAAGCGCAAGACCGGGGCCAAAGCTACCACCTCCCGGCCTCCCCCTTGGCTGCGCCAAAAGGGAGGAGACAAGCATCAATCAAACAGCGCCTGGATCGCTGCCAGGCCTGCCTTGGCACGTTCCTGCTTGTGCGCGGCATCGGCTACCGGGTCGGCACCATCGCGCTGGATTTCGCCGGCCGGAATCTCATCAAAGAACCGGCTCGGCTTAAGCCGAATGTGCTCGCCAAACTTGCGGGTCAACCGGCTGAAGCTCATCCACAACTGGATCTTGGCGCGGGTGATGCCCACGTACAGCAGCCGCCGCTCTTCCTGCAGATTGCCCTCGTCCAGGCTGACCTGGTGCGGCAGCACGCCGTCCTCGCAGCCAACGATGAACACATACGGAAACTCCAGGCCCTTGGACGCATGCAGCGTCATCATCCGCACCTGGTTGCCGCCGTCATCCTTGTCGTTGCGCGAGATCAGCGCCAGCTGCGCGGCCATGTCGGCGGCACTGGCACCACGCGGGCCGCTCTCGAACCACGAGGCCAGTTCTTCCAGATTGTTGGCGCGCCGCTCGTAACCGGCGGTGTCCTTGGCCGCATGGCGCAACTCGGCAAGCAAACCCGAATCCTTGGCCACGCGGCGCACCAGATCACCCGAGCTCATCTGCCGCATGTCCAGGCGCAATGCGCGCAGGATGTCGGTGAACTTGCTCAGGCTGTTTGCCGCACGCGGGGTGAGCTGGGCCAATGCGCCCATGCTCTCGGCCGCCTGCGCCATCGGGATGTCTTTTTCCGAGGCCAGCTCGGCCAGCTTGGCCAGCGTGCTGGCACCCACATCACGCTTGGGCGACTGCACCGCACGCATGAAGGCGGTGTCGTCGTCCGGATTCACGATCAAGCGCAACCAGGCCAGCGTGTCTTTCACTTCCTGGCGTTCCAGGAACACCGTGCCACCGTTGAGGTGATACGGCACACCGACCAGCTGCATCGCTTTTTCCAGCGGACGCGACTGGAAGTTGCCGCGGAACAGGATGCAGAAATCACTCCACGGAATCTTGCGGCTGGTCGCCAGGAAATGGATTTCCGCCGCCACCTTTTCCGCTTCGTGTTCGCTGTTGCGGCACTCCCACACGCGGATGCGCTCGCCATCGGCCTGATCGGACCACAACGTTTTCAGATGCTCGTGCGGGTTGTGCGCGATCAGCGCATTGGCCGCGCGCAGCACGCGGTTGGAGCAGCGGTAATTCTGTTCCAGCTTGATGATCTGCAGCTTGGGGTAATCCACGCCCATCTGCTGCAGGTTCTCGGGATTGGCGCCACGCCAGGCATAGATCGACTGGTCGTCATCGCCCACGCAGGTGAAGTTGCCGGCGGGCCCGGCCAGCTGCTTCAGCAGGCGGTATTGGGCGTCGTTGGTGTCCTGGCATTCGTCGACCAGCAGGTAGCCGATGCGCTCGCGCCAGGCCAGGGCGATATCGGGGTGTTCTTCCAGCACCTGCACCGGCAGGCGGATCAGGTCATCGAAATCCACCGCATTGAACGAGGTCAGGCGGGTCTGGTACAGCTCGTAGACCATCGCCGCGTCCTTCTCGCGGTTGCTGCGCGCCGCCGCCATTGCCTGCTCGGGCGACAGCCCCGAGTTCTTGGCCCGCGAGATCAGGTTCTTCATGTCCTCGATGTCGTCGGGCTTGGCATTGCTGCCGCCCAGCAGATCCTTGATCTGCGCGCCGGCGTCGTCGGCATCGAAGATGGAGAAGTTGCGCTTCAGCCCCACCTGTTCATGTTCGATCTGCAGGAACTTCAGGCCCAGGGCATGGAAGGTGCAGATGGTGACTTCGGCCGCGTCCTCGGCGCGCAGGCGTTTGGCCACACGCTCGCGCATTTCCTTGGCCGACTTGTTGGTGAAGGTGATCGCGGCGATGCGGCGGGCGCTGTAGCGGCCAATGCCGATCAGATGGGCGATTTTCTCGACGATCACACGCGTCTTGCCGCTGCCGGCACCAGCCAGCACCAGCAGAGGACCTTCGGCGTGCACAGCCGCCGCGCGTTGGGGGGGATTGAGGGAATCCAGCATCTAGAAACGAGTGAATGGAAGTGAGAAACGAGACCGGACGGGGGGCGCGATGCCGACACCGGGGTATTCTGTCACCCCTCGGGATCCGATGTTGCTTTCACTGGTTCCTGGTCCCTATCCCCTGGTTCCTGATTCAATGGCCAAGCTCTATTTCTACTATTCGGCGATGAACGCCGGCAAGACCACCACCCTGCTGCAGTCCGCGCACAACTACCGCGAGCGCGGCATGCGGGTCGCCCTGCTCACCCCGCACCTGGACCACCGCGCCGGCACCGGCGTGGTCGCCTCGCGGATCGGTCTGCAGGCCGAAGCCACCACTTTCGAGCGTGATACTGACCTGGAGGCGCTCATAAAGCAGGACATTGCCGCCCACGGCAAGCTCGGTTGCGTGCTGGTGGACGAGGCGCAGTTCCTGAGCAAGTCGCAAGTGTGGCAGCTGTCCGAGGTGGTCGACCAGCTGCGCATCCCGGTGCTGTGCTACGGCCTGCGCACCGACTTCCGTGGCGAGCTGTTCGAGGGCAGCCAATACCTGCTGGCCTGGGCCGACGAGATGCAGGAGATCAAGACCATCTGCCACAGCGGCAAGAAGGCGACGATGACCGTGCGCGTGGACGAAAACGGCTTCGCCGTGCACGACGGCCCGCAGGTGGAGATCGGCGGCAACGACCGCTATGTGTCGGTGAGCCGCGCCGAGTTCAAGAAAATCACCCGCGGTGAGGGGCGGATTGATCCGATGCAGGCGCCGTTGCCGTTGTAGGCCAATTTACATTAGCCCCTGTGCCCCCTAGGCTGCGACCATCTCCAAGGAAGAATGATGCCCACCATGTTCCGCTATTTATTGATCATCCTGCTGTTGCCACTGTGTCTGCCCGCTGTCGCCGCCGAAACACCGCCACAGGAAGACGGGCCCTTGCTCAACGCCGGATTCCTGGATGGTCATCCGGACATGATGTACCGGCAGTGGGGGGTAAACGCACTGCATCGCGGTGAAGTGGATAGCGCGATGGAAAACTTCCGGCTTTCCGCGCGCTATGCGGATAAGCCGGCGCAGGGCTACCTGGCCGAAATGTACTGGTTCGGCGTGGAACGTCCTGCAGATCGGGTCATGGCGTTTGCATGGATGGATGTCGCTGCCGAACGCGGATACCCCTTGTTCGTCGAGCTGAGGGACCAGTATTGGGCAGCGCTTCCGCTGGAACAACAGGATGCAGCACGTGCCCAAGCCCGACAGCTCGCCGCCGAGTATGGTGATGCAGTGGCCAAACCGCGCATCGCGGCGGTCCTGACACGCGGCCTGCGCGCAATGACAGGCAGCCGTACCGGCTCTATGTCGAACAATGTCGATATCGTCTACAACGACGGCGGGATGGAGCGCACCATCAAGGCTGACCGGATGTATGACAAGAAATACTGGGATCCCGATCTCTACCAGAAGTGGCAGGACGCAACCTGGATGAAGATCCGCCGTGGCACGGTGGAAGTGGGCAAGCCCGCGATGAGCATTCCCGCAGCCACCGACAAACCTTGATTTCGACCCGGGGCGGGATCAAAACCGCCCCGGTGTCAACGCAGCCTCGCTTGCAATCAATACAACGTCCGCTCCGGCGCACCGGCTGCCGGCGGCGTGTACTGGTACAACCAGGTTTCGGTCAACGTCTTGCCACCGCTGCGCAGGTATAGCCGCACATCAATCTGATCGGTGCTGCCGTCTGGCGGCACCAGGTCGAACATCGCGCGGTAGCCCTTGATCTCGCGCAGCGGCCGCGCCGATACCACTTCCACGCGGCCACGGCTGGTTTCCACCACGGCTTCCACTTCGGCCTTGTCGATCAGGCTGGCGAGTTCGCCGCCTTCGAAATCCACCGCGAAGCGCCACGAGAAATACTCACGCTTCTTGCCGATGATGCCGCCCAGGCCGGTGCGGCTGGCCACGCAGTGGGCGAGCGGCGGGCGCGCCGGCGGCTCGGCGCCCCAGTACAGGCGATAGCCCACCAGCAACTCCTGGCCCGGCTGCGGCTTGGCCTTGGGGTTCCAGAAGGCAACGATGTTGTCGAAGGTTTCATCAACGGTGGGGATCTCCACCAGCTGCACCGAGCCCTCGCCCCATTGCCCCTTGGGTTCGATCCACAGGCAGGGGCGCTTCTCGTAGAACACGCCGTCGTCCTGGTAATGGTCGAAGTTGCGGTCACGCTGCAGCAGGCCAAAGCCGCGTGGGCTGTTGTCCACGAACATGTTGAAGCGCAGGTTGGCCGGGTTGCACAGCGGCCGCCAGATCCACTCACCGGCGCCGTTCCACATCGACAAGCCGTCGGTGTCGTGGATCTCCGGGCGCCAATCCCAATCCATGCGACGGTCGTTCTCGCCGACCTGGTACATGCTGGTGCACGGCGCGATGCCGAGCCGTTCGATTTCCTTGCGCGGGTACAACGCACTGTCTATATCCATCAGCAGCACGTCACCATTGGTGATGGCGAAGCGATAGGCGCCGGCCACACTGGGTGAATCCAGCAGGCCATAAACGACGATGGTGTCCGAATCCGCGGCTGGCTGTTCCAGGTAGTAGGCGATGAAGTCCGGGAACTCCTCCGGGCGGCCCATGCCTGTATCGATCGCCAGGCCACGCGCCGACTGCCCGTACTGGCCCTCCTTGCCCACCGCGCGGAAATAGCTGGCGCCAAGGAAGGCGGCGAAGTCGCGGTCGGTATCGCTGCGGGTATTGAGGCGGAAGCCGGCAAAGCCCAGGTCAGCCGGCAACTCGCCATCGTGGATGCCGCTCTTGCCGTAGTTGAAAGCCGCACCGTCATAGGCCAGTTCCTGCGCCTTGCCATCGACCACGTCGAACATGCGCACTGGCGAATGGAAGTACAGGCCGAGGTGGAAGAACTTGGCCTGGAACTTGCCGGGCTGGTCCGCCCACAGCGCATGGTCCTGCCGATAACTGATGGACTGGTACTGGTCCCAGTCCAGCTTCTCCAGCGCGCCCGGCAGGGTGCGTTTGTGGCTCTTGTAGGGTGCCTGTGCCAGCGCGCGGGCCTGGCCCTTGAGCGTGGCGAAATCGAAAGGCTGCGGCTGGCCCAGACGGCGCAGGCCCAGCTGTGCCGGCTTCCCGGCCGCGCAGGCGCTGAAAGCGGGGAGACCGAAGGCCGCCAGGGCGGCAGCGGCGTTGCGCAGGAAGTCGCGTCGTTGCATGAAAGGCAGGCCGATAGGGGACCGCAGCATGGTAGGCGCAATTACGTGAATCGACAGCCCAGGACGCTCAGCGGATGAACATCCGCTTCAGCCAACCTGACCTTTAGTGCCGAGCCATGCTCGGCAGGGGCCTTCCCGGTCAACCACCAACAGCAATGCAGGCCCCAGAAACCAACGCTGCGTCACCGCGCGAACAGCACCCCTCCCCAACCCTCCCCTTGCCTGCGGCAAAGGGAGGGAGCTGATGCAGGTAGTGCCGAGCCATGCTCGGCAGGGGCCTTCCCGGTCAACCACCAACAGCAGTGCAGGCCCCAGAAACCAACGCTGCATCACCGCGCTAACAGCACCCCTCCCCAACCCTCCCCTTGCCTGCGGCAAAGGGAGGGAGCAAATGCAGGTAGTGCCGAGCCATGCTCGGCAGGGGCCTTCCCGGTCAACCACCAGCAGCAGTGCAGCCGCCCGAAACCAACGCTGCATCACCGCGCGAACAGCACCCCTCCCTCCCCTTGCCTGCGGCAAAGGGAGGGAGCAGATGCAGGTAGTGCCGAGCCATGCTCGGCAGGGGCCTTCCCAGTCAACCACCAGCAGCAGTGCAGCCGCCCGAAACCAACGCTACATCACCGCGCGAACAGCACCCTCCCTCCCCTTGCCTGCGGCAAAGGGAGGGAGCAGATGCAGGTAGTGCCGAGCCATGCTCGGCAGAGACTTTACCGGGAATGCTCCTGCCGGGCATGGCTCGCCACTACAGTTGCTCCGCCTCAGCGTTGGCAATTCCCGCACCACACCGTTGCCCGCTGACCAATGCTGGCATAGCGCAGTGCGCGCCCGCATTGTTTGCAGTTCTCGCCTTCGCGCCCGTACACAAGCAGCTCCTGCTCGAAGTAACCCGGCGCACCATCGGGACTGATGAAATCGCGCAAGGTGGTCCCGCCACGGGTGATCGCATGACCCAGGATTTCCTTCACCGCATCGGCAAGCCGCTGGTAGCGCGCCCGCGATACCTTGCCGGCTTCACGCAGGGGATTGATGCCGGCCATGAACAGGCTTTCCGCCGCATAGATATTGCCGACCCCGACGACGATGCCCTGGTCCATCAGGAAGGTCTTGATCGGCGCCTTGCGGCCACGGCTGCGCTGGAACAGGTAGTCGCCATCGAAGTCCGCATCCAGCGGTTCGGGGCCAAGATCGCGCAGCAATTCATGCGTCTCGCCAGCGGGCTGCCACAACACGCAACCAAACCGGCGCGGATCATTGAAGCGCAGCAGGCGGCCGTCCTCCAGGCTGATATCCACGTGATCGTGCGCGCGCACCGGTGTATCGCCGGGCAACACACGCAGGCTGCCGGACATGCCCAGGTGCAACACCGCACTGCCCGCTTCGGTATCCAGCAACAGGTACTTGGCGCGGCGACGGATCGCTTCGATGCGCTGACCCGGCAGCTGCTGTTCGATCTCGGCGGGAATTGGCCAGCGCAGATCCGGTCGGCGCAGGATCACGCCGTGGATGCGGCGATCCACCAGATGGGGTTCCAGGCCGCGCCGGGTAGTTTCTACTTCGGGTAGTTCTGGCATGCGAATCTCGAGACGATGGTGTTTGATGGGTTTTGTGGGAACGGCGTGGGCCGTGAAGCGGGCGGTGGCGAACAGCGGACCTGTATCGATTGCAATGCGCTATCGGCTTCGGTTGGATTGGTGGCTTCGCGGCTTACGCCGCTCCCACGTCCACACCCACATCCCGCATTTCATGGGCTGCAGGTCAGCGCGGTGGCGCCATCAGTTCGCGGGCGCTGAGGTAACCGTCGCCGTTGGCATCCTGGCGGGCGAAACGGGCCAGGATCACCTGCCGCTGTTCCTCGCGGCTGATCGGCTTGCCACGCCCGCCCGGCTGCTCATCAGCCTGCAGCACGCCATCGCCATTGCGGTCCATCTTGTCGAAGGCGTACAGCATCCACTGCAGGTATTCATCCGGGCTGACCCGGCCATCGCCATCGCTGTCCATGCGCTGCAGGTAGGCGTTGGTGTCCTCTACCTGGGCGGTGGCTGGCAACGAAGCGGCAAGCAGGAAAAGGAGGGCAATCGTCTTCATGCGGCGTTGAGCGAATAGCCTTTCAGGCGTGCTGCATAGGCTTGCAATGCAGCGCTGCCGCTGGCCTCGGCCTCCTGGCACCACTGTTGCAGCTGGCGCAGGCGTTCGGCGGCGTCATGGCTGCGTGCTTCCAGCAAGGCTGACAGGCGCGCACGATGTTCGACCAACAACTGGATGCGCGGGCGCTGCTGCACCCAGCTCTGCAACTGCGCACGACAGTCGGGTTTGAGCCAGCGACCGTCATTGACCAGGCCCTTGCGCATGCGCCGCGGCAATAGCTTGCGCAGCTTGGCACCTGCTGCTGCTGCCTCTTCCTTCAAGGCTGGCGCGAACACATTGCGCTGGTAATCGGTCATGGCCTGGAAGCGGTGCGACAACAGCGCCTTCAAGGTATCGGCATCGGGCACGGCGATACTCGGACGGATATCCATGCTCGGCGCTACCCGCAGCACCTTGGCCAGGCGCAGCAACTGCAGCAGGCGGATCACCTGCCAGCCGATATCGAACTCCCAACGGCGCATCGAGAAACGTGCCGAACTCGGGAAGGCATGATGGTTGTTGTGCAGTTCTTCGCCGCCGATCCAGAACGCCCACGGCGTGAGATTGGTCGAGGTGTCGGCCGATTCAAAATTGCGATACCCCCACCAATGGCCGAGGCCGTTGACCACGCCTGCCGCCCAGAACGGAATCCATGCCATCTGGATCGCCCACAAGGCAATACCCGGTAGACCGAACAACACGGTGTTGATCGCGAACAGCAGGATCGGGCCGAGATTGGCATGCGGGGTATAGAGCCTGCGCTCGATCCAGTCCTCCGGCGCACCGCGCCCGTACTGCTCGATGTCGCCACGCAGCGCGCGCGCCTCGCGGTACAGCTCCACGCCACGCCAGAACACCATGTTGATGCCCTTGGTGACCGGGCTGTGCGGGTCCTCCTCGGTCTCCACCTTGGCGTGGTGCTTGCGATGGATGGCCACCCATTCGCGGGTGATCATCGAGGTGGTCAGCCACACCCAGAAGCGGAAGAAGTGCGATACCAGCGGGTGGAAATCCACGCCGCGATGGGCCTGGCTGCGGTGCAGGTACAAGGTGACCGCGAAGATGGTGAGCTGGGTGAACACCAGCAGCACGGCCAGCATGCCCCACCAACCCAGACCGGCAATGCCACCGGTAAGGAAATCGAGCAGTGCGTCGGACATGGCGGGCTCCAGGCCATCGGTGGCAGATGAAACAACTGCTACACATGATGGGGGCTGTCGGCGCAAACTTCATCAGCTGGCGGCAAGTCCGTTGGTCGAATCCTCAGCTGCCACCTACACCTGAATGTCCATTGCTCCCGTCGCCGACGCGGCCCCCCTGATCGAACTGGACCATGCCTGCGTCATCCGCGGCCAGGTCCGCGTGCTGCACGAGCTGAATCTGCGCATCGAACAAGGCCAGCACACCGCCATCCTTGGTCCCAACGGCTGCGGCAAGTCCTCATTCATCAAACTGATCACGCGGGAGCTTTATCCGCTGGCGCGCGCCGACGGCCATGTGCCGGTCAAGGTGATGGGCCAGACCCGTTGGCAGGTGGATCGTCTGCGCGCGCAGCTGGGCATCGTCACCGGCGACCTGTCCAGCAACCTCTCCAGCATGCCCGGGCTGACCGTGGAGGAAGCGGTGATCGCCGGCTTCTTCGCCAGCTTTGTGGTGCCTGCGCACCGCGATGTTACCGATGCCATGCGCCAACGCGCGCGACATGCACTGGAACTGGCCCGCGCCCTGCCCTTGCTGGGCCGCAGCTATGCCGAGCTGTCGGCCGGCGAAACCCGCCGGGTGCTGATCGCCAGGGCGCTGGTCAACCAGCCCAAGGCCTTGCTGCTGGACGAGCCCTCCACCGGCCTGGACCTGATCTCGCGCCAGCACCTGATCGACAGCATGCGCCACCTCGCCCAGCAGGGCATCACCCTGGTGCTGGTCACCCACCACATCGAAGAAGTGATTCCCGAGATCAATCGCGTCGTGCTGATGAAGGGTGGGCGCATTTTTGCTGACGGCAGTCGTACCGAGCTGCTGTGCTCGGCGCCGCTGTCGGAGGTGTTCGGCGGGCCGATCGAGGTGCGCGAGGACGAGGGGCGGATGTCGGCCTGGGTGGGCGCTGCGTAGTTTTTGAGGCAAAAGCACCCCTCCCCACCCCTCCCCTGCGTGTTGCGCAAGGGAGGCAGCTTGGCCCCTCCCCTTTGGCGCAGCCAAGGGGGAGGCTGGGAGGGGGTAGCTTTGGCTGTTGCTTGTGCTGGTTGCTGAAGCTCATGCGAAAAGCACCCCTCCCCAACCCGCCCGGCCCGAAGGCATAGCCTTCGGTCGTTCATCAGGTCGCGCGCCAATGGCGCGCAAGCAGGCCTTCTTCACCCCCTGCGCGTTGCGCAAGGGAGGGAGCTTGGCCCCTCCCCTTTGGCGCAGCCAAGGGGGAGGCTGGGAGGGGGTGGCTTTGGCTGTTGCTTGTGCTGGTTACTGAAGCTCATGCGAAAAGCACCCCTCCCCAACCCGCCCGGCCCGAAGGCATGGCCTTCGGTCGTTCATCAGGCCGCGCGCCAATGGCGCGCAAGCAGGCCTTCTTCACCCCCTGCGCTTCGCGCAAGGGAGGGAGCTTGGCCCCTCCCCTTTGGCGCAGCCAAGGGGGAGGCTGGGAGGGGGTAGCTTTGGCCGTTGCTTGTGCTGGTTATCGAAGCTCATGCGAAGAGCATCCCTCCCCAACCCGCCCGGCCCGAAGGCATGGCCTTCGGTCGTTCATCAGGCCGCGCGCCAATGGCGCGCAAGCAGGCCTTCTTCACCCCCTGCGCGTTGCGCAAGGGAGGGGCACGACGAAGCCGTTGGTGAGATGATGCCGCTCCGCTCCTGTAATCCCGTTGTCGTCGCGATGTCATTTCCTGTTACTCCGCTGCGCCTTGGCGCCGCCCTTGCGCTGGTCGCCGCACTCAGCGCCTGCTCCAGCACTCCCACCCGTCCTTCCGCATCCGGCGAAGACGCCAGCACCAAGGTCACCGGCTATCTGGTTGGCAGCGCCATCCCCGACAGCCTTGCCCTGAGCCCGGCTCCACCGGCACCCGGCTCGGCATCGGCACAGTTGGACGAAGCCGTCGCCAGCCAGGCCCTGACCATGCGCGGCAGCGCTCGCTTCATCCAGGCCCATACCGACGCGGACCTGAGCTTCCCGGCCGGCGCTGACCAGTTCAGCTGCGCACTTGGCGTTGCAGTCACCGCCAGGACCACTCCAGTGTTGTACAGCCTGCTGGAACGCAGCCGCATCGACGCCAGTGCTGCTACCAAGGCCGCGAAGACCCACTACCAGCGTCCGCGCCCGTTCATGGTCAACAACGCACCCACCTGCACGCCGGACGACGAGGAAGCCCTGCGCAAGAGCGGCTCCTATCCGTCCGGGCACACCGCCATCGGCTGGGCCTGGGGCCTGATCCTGTCGGAAATCGACCCCGACCACGCTACCGCCTTGATCGAACGCGGCCGCAACTATGGCCACAGCCGCCTGGTCTGCAACGTGCATTGGTATAGCGACGTCCAGCAGGGCCAGTTCATGGGCGCGGCCACGGTGGCGCGACTGCATGACAACCCGGACTTTGTCGCCGACCTGGCCAAGGCGCGCCAGGAGCTGGCCCATGCACGCACGCTCAGGCAGCCACTGCCGCGCGATTGCGCCGCGGAAACCGCAGCGCTGACCTCGGACATCCCCGAAGCCCGCTGAGCAGTACTAGCTGTAGTGCCGAGCCATGCTCGGCATCGGGGTCCGGAGCATCCGATTCTGTGGGAGCGGCGTCAGCCGCGAAGCTGATGGATTTCCAGGTTGTGGGAGCATTGCCGGCGATCGGTCGCTGCCTGCTTCGCGGCTGACGCCGCTCCCACATGCCCGTTCTATCTCTGCAGCCACCGGCTTGCCATCCGCCGCATGGATTCATCCTGGTCATTGGCGATCTCGGCCACCGACCGCCACGCCAACTCCAGCGATTCCTCGCTGACCACGAACCGCTCGTCGCCACCGGCCATCACTACATAGCGCACGTCATAGTGCCAATGCCCCGGCACTTCCCTGCGCTCGGGAATCCAATGCTTGTCCAGATCAAAGATCGCCCTTGACGCCAGCGCCAGCCCCTGCAGGCCCGACTCCTCCTCGGCCTCGCGCAGCGCCACCGCCGCAAGATCGTGGTCACCGTCAGCATGGCCTCCCGGTTGCAACCAACGCTGCAGTTTGCGGTGGTGGGTCAGCAAGGCGCGGTCGCCATCGGCACTGACCAACCAGGCGCTGCCGGTGAAGTGCCCAGCCAGCCGCTCGCGGGTGAATGGGTCTACTCCCCCCTCCTCAAGCAGGGTAAGAAATTCCCGTGCCAGTTCGTCATGTTCCCGATGTCGCTGGGAATAGTCCGTAACTGCCTGATGCAATTGCCGATCCTCTGCAAGCATGACTGTAAGCACATCCCATCTTTTCAATCCGGCGGCCATTATCGCTGTCCATGTTGCAGTTGCGCTTGTCGAGTTTCTCCACCTTTGGCAAGGTAGGGTGGTTGCCGACCGTTCAGCTTGCGTCGCCAAACAAACGGCCCCGTCGCCCCCGTGCGTTCGGGCCAATACACAGCTCGGGAATTTGCGGAATGCTTAAAACACTGTTGAGGGTCAAACCGGTCGAACCGGCCGCACATGTCGATGCCGGCGAACCGATCGAAGGCAGCCTGCAGGGCGAAGCCACACTCAAGCGCACCCTCACAGCCCGGCACCTGATCCTGCTGGGTATCGGCGCGGTGATCGGCGCCGGCATCTTCGTGCTGACCGGCCAGGCTGCGGCCAACCACGCCGGGCCGGCGGTGATGCTGTCCTTCGTCTTCGCCGGCATCGCCTGCGCCCTGGCTGGCCTGTGCTACGCCGAGTTCGCCGCGATGATGCCGGTCTCCGGCAGCGCCTACTCCTATTCCTACGCCACCCTGGGCGAAGGCATGGCCTGGTTCATCGGCTGGTGCCTGGTGCTGGAATACCTGTTCGCCTCGGCCTCGGTGGCGGTGGGCTGGTCGGCCTACCTGATCAGCTTCATCACCACCACGCTGCATATGCCCTTCCCCGACGCGCTGTCGGCGGCGCCACTGGCCTGGACCGGCAGCGAGTTCGTCAGCTCCGGCAAACTGTTCAATCTGCCTGCAGTATTGATCGTGGCGGCCATCACCGGCCTGCTGTATGTCGGCGTCACCCAGTCCACCTTCGTCAACGCCGTGATCGTGGCGATCAAGATCACCGTGATCTGCCTGTTCGTCGGTTTCGGCATCCAATACATCGACCCGGCCAACTGGCAGCCCTTCATCCCGCAGAACACCGGCACTTTTGGCGAGTTCGGCTGGAGCGGCGTGTTCCGCGCAGCCACCATCGTGTTCTTTGCCTATATCGGCTTCGATGCGGTCTCCACCGCGGCCGGTGAGACCAAGGACCCGCAGAAGAACATGCCGATCGGCCTGCTCGGCTCGCTGGCGGTCTGCACCCTGGTCTATATCGTGGTCTGCGCGGTCCTGACCGGCATGCTGCCCTACAACCTGCTGGGCACCGACAAGCCGGTGGCCACCGCGCTGGAGGCCTACCCGAGCCTGTCCTGGCTCAAGACCGCAGTCGAGATCGGCGCCATCGCCGGCCTGTCCTCGGTGGTGCTGGTGATGATGATGGGGCAGTCGCGCATCGCCTACACCATCTCCCGCGACGGCCTGTTGCCGAAGATGTTCGGCAAGGTCCATCCGCGCTTCCGCACGCCGTACATCAGCACCTTGGTGGTCGGCGTACTGGCCGGCGCACTGGCCGGACTGGTGCCACTGAACGTGCTGGGTGAACTGGTCTCGATGGGCACCCTGCTGGCCTTCGCCACGGTCTGCATCGGCGTGCTGGTGCTGCGCCGTACCAAGCCGGACATCGTGCGCCCGTTCAAGGTCCCCGCCGCATGGCTGATCTGCCCGCTGGGCGCACTGGCCTGCCTGGCCTTGTTCATGCAGGCCTTCGTGGTGCATTGGCACCTGTTTGTTGGCTGGACCGTGCTGGGCCTGTTCATTTATTTCGGCTATGGCATCCGTAACAGCAAGCTGAACAAGCAAGCCTGATCCACGCCCTGACCGGCGCCCTGCGCGCCGGTTTTCTTTTGCGCGCCTGCCGCGCACCGATGAGCGAAGACCCGAAACATGTTCAAGCAACTCTGGGCCACCAAACATCCGCACGCCGCACACGAGGAAGCCAATGGCCTGAGCCTGCGCCGAACCCTCGGCCCCTGGGGGCTGACCGCGCTGGGCATCGGCGCGGTGATTGGTGGCGGCATCTTCGTCATCACCGGCCAGGCCGCGGCCAACCATGCCGGCCCGGCCATCATGCTGTCTTTCGTGCTGGCGGCCGTATGCTGCGCCTTCTGCGCCCTGGCCTATGCCGAGTTCGCCTCGATGGTGCCGGTTTCCGGCAGCGCCTACACCTATACCTACGCCACCTTCGGCGAGCTGTCGGCCTGGTTCATCGGCTGGATGCTGGTGCTGGAATACGGCGTATCGGCCTCGGCGGTGGCGGTCAGCTGGACCGGCTACTTCCTCAGTTTCCTCAATCACTTCGACATCCACCTGCCGGCGGCACTGGTCAATGCACCGCTGGATGCGCAGCTCAAGCCCACCGGCGCGATCGCCAACATCCCGGCGGCGATCCTGGTGCTGCTGCTGACCTGGCTGTGCTACGTGGGCATCAGCAAGTCCTCGGCAATGAACATGGCCATGGTGGTGCTGAAGACCGGCCTGATCATCCTGGTGATCGTCGCTGGCTGGAAGTACGTGGACACCAGCAACTGGACCCCGTTCATCCCCGCCAACGAAGGCCCCGGCAAGTACGGCTTCGAGGGCGTGCTGCGCGGCGCGGCCATGGTGTTCTTCGCCTACATCGGCTTCGAGGCGGTGTCGGTGGCGGCCCAGGAGTCGCACCGCCCGCAGCGCGACCTGCCGATCGGCATGCTGCTGTCGCTGGTCATCTGCACTGTGCTGTACATCGCCATGGCGGCAGTGATGACCGGCCTGGTGCCCTACCGCCTGCTGGGCACCGCCGAGCCGGTAGTCACCGCGGTTGCCGCCCACCCGCAGCTGGACTGGTTGCGCATCATCGTCGAGGTCGGCGCCCTGATCGGCCTGGCCTCGGTGGTGCTGGTGATGGTGATCGGCCAGCCGCGCATCTTCATGATCATGGGCCGCGATGGCCTGCTGCCGCCGGTGTTCACCAAGATCCACCCCAAGTACCGCACGCCGCATATCAACACCGTGATCACCGGCATCGGCATCGCTCTGCTGGCGGCGCTGTTCCCGCTGGACATCCTGGGCGAGCTGACCTCGATGGGCACGCTGATCGCCTTTGCCGCGGTCTGCGCCGGCGTGCTGGTCCTGCGCCGCACCCAGCCGGACCTGCCGCGTCCGTTCCGCATCCCGATGGCCTGGCTGATCTGCAGCCTGGGCGTGCTGAGCTGCATCGGTCTACTGACCGCGATGACCCTGCACAACTGGATGCTGATGGGTATCTGGACGGTGACCGGCTTCGTCATTTACTTCCTGTATGGCATGCGCCACAGCAAGCTGAACGCGGCGAACAAGGCCAAGCGCGGCTGAGTTGCCTGCGGTGAAGGAAGCCAAAGCCCGGGAGCGATCCCGGGCTTTTTCGTTATCGGGTAGTCCGCATCTCCCGTAGCCCGGGTACGCGATCCGCACCGGGGAGGTTGGCCACCGGCAGCCGGGGAGGGCCCCGGGGGCGCTACGCTTACCCGGGCTACGGGGCTGCGCTCGGCCTGGCTGCAACGCTTGCAAGGCAGGCCTGCTCGAAAGGCCCCCGGGTGCGCTTTCGCTTACCCGGGCTACGGCGCTACGGGCCAGGGTTAGCCGTTTCCTCCTTATTCAATGCCAATATCAGTTCCATCCGGATACATGCATGAACCTTGGGGCGTTCTTAGTAGAATGGCGGCATGAACGCGCCTACTGTCCCCTACGACGCCCAGCGACTGAGCGAACTGGCCCAGCTGCTGATCGACAACATCCGTGAACTGGCCCAGGCCGGCTGGACGCCTGCCACCAGCAGCAACTTCTCGCACCGGCTGGACGACAACCATGCGGCCATCACCGTGTCCGGCAAGGACAAGGGCCGCTTGATCGAAAGCGACATCATGGTGGTGGACTTCGACGGCAAGGCCGTGGGCCGCCCGCTGCGCCCATCCGCCGAGACCCTGCTGCACACCCAGCTCTACGCTAACTTCCCGGAAGTGGGCTGCGTGCTGCATACGCATTCGCCGGTGCAGACCATCGCCTCGCGCCTGTATGGCAGCGACGGCCATATCCGCCTGGAAGGCTATGAACTGCTCAAGGCCCTGCACGGCAACGCCACCCACGAAACCGCGGTCGACCTGAAGGTGTTCCCGAACACCCAGGACATGGACGTGCTGGCCGCCCAGGTCGAGGCCGAGCTCGACAAGGGGCCGATGTGGGGCTACCTGATCGACGGCCATGGCCTCTACGCCTGGGGCCGCGACATGGCCGAAGCCCGCCGTCACCTGGAAGCCTTCGAGTTCCTGCTGCATTGTGAGCTGGAACTGCGCCGCCTGCGCGGCCACGCCTGATCTTCCCCCTTACTACGTCGAGTCCCCCATGAGCCGACTGCGCATTTTCAACGACACCGCCCCGGACGCGCCGCTGCTGGACAGCCGCGACGGCACCGTCATCGCCGCCGAACTGAAGAAGATCGGCGTCACCTTTGAACGTTGGCAGGCCAAGCACCCGGTGGCTCCGGGGGCCAGCCAGGAAGAAGTGTTCACCGCCTACCGCGAGGACATTGATCGCCTGGTCGCAGAGCATGGCTTCAAGAGCGTGGACGTGGCCTCGATCGCCCCGGACAACCCGGCGCGCGCCGAGATCCGCAAGAAGTTCCTCGACGAGCATTACCACAAGGAAGACGAAGTGCGTTTCTTCGTCGCCGGCTCGGGCCTGTTTACCCTGCACGTGGACGACAAGGTCTATGAGGTGGAATGCGTCAAGGACGACCTGATCGCCGTCCCCGACCGCGTCAACCACTGGTTCGACATGGGTGAGGAACCCAGCTTTGCCGCCATCCGTTTCTTCACCGAGCCGGACGGCTGGGTCGGCCACTTCACCGGCACCGACATCGCCCAGCGCTTCCCGCGCTACGAGCCCAGCGCGGCATAGAGCCCGCTTTTGCCTGAAGCCCCTCTCCCGTCCACGGGAGAGGGGTTGGGGTGATGGCAGCTCTTGGCTCTCTCCCCCAATCCTCGTCAACCAGGCATGCGTGCCCAAAAGCACCATGCAGGAAAACCCGCATGACCATCAAAGCCATCCTCACCGACATCGAAGGCACCACCTCCAGCATCTCCTTCGTCAAGGAAGTGCTGTTCCCGTATGCCCGCAACGCCCTGCCCGGCTTCGTCCAGGCCCACGGCAATGAGCCACAGGTCCGCCAGTGGCTGGACGCGGTGGCCACCGAGATTTCCGCCAGCGCCTGCCAGGACGAGGTCATCGTCGAAACCCTGCAGGGCTGGATCGACCAGGACCGCAAGCACACCGCACTCAAGGCACTGCAAGGCATGCTGTGGGACAGCGGCTACCGCAACGGCGACTACACCGCCCACCTGTACCCGGAAGTCGCTGACGTACTGCGCGGTTGGCAGGCCAGCGGCCTGCCGCTGTACGTGTATTCCTCCGGTTCGGTACCGGCGCAGAAGCTGTTCTTCGGCTTCAGCGATGCAGGTGACTTGAACAGCCTGTTTTCCGGCAACTTCGACACCGAAGTCGGCGGCAAGCGCGAAGCACCCAGCTATGCGCATATCGCCAAGACCATCAACATGGACCCGGCCGAGATCCTGTTCCTGTCCGACGTGGTCGAAGAGCTAGACGCCGCCCGTGAAGCCGGCCTGCAGACCGTGCTGGTCGACCGCCTCAGCGACTACCCGCAGCCGCGCACCGGCGAAGCCACCCACGGCCACACCCGGGTCGAGCGCTTCGACCAGATCACGTTTTGATCGTTTGAGCGATAGACAGAAAGACGGCCCCCGCAAGGGGCCGTCTTTTTATGTGGTGCCGGCCGGAAGGATCTGATCCGGTTGGCGCGGATTTCACGCCAGCAGCACATCGGCATCACTACCGGTAAAGCAATCCCTGCGCACGATCACCACCATCGCCCGCCCTTCGACCGCAACCAAGGACGCCTACGCATGAGCATCACCGAAGAAATCGGTCAGGCGCTGGCCGCCGAATTTGCCATTCCCGATGTGGGCACACTGACCGTCATCGTCTCGCGGCTGGCCACCGCCATCGTGCTAGGCGGACTGCTTGGCCTGGAACGCGAGCGCAAAGGGCGCGCCGCCGGCTTGAAGACCCATATCCTGGTCTCGGTAGGTTCCGCGCTGTTCGTACTGGCACCCTTGCAGATGGGCATTTCGGGCGCCGATGTCACCCGCGTGATGCAGGGCATCGTCTCTGGCATCGGCTTTCTCGGCGCAGGCGCCATCCTCAAGCTCGACAACGAGGAACGCATCCAGGGCCTGACCACCGCAGCTGGTATCTGGATGACGGCCGCCATCGGCATGGCCGCCGGCATGGGCATGGAAATGGTGGCCTTCATCACCACGATTGCCGCTTTGGCAGTCGTGAGCACGCTACCGAAACTGATGCCCGACAAACGCAGGAATGTTGGAGACAGCGACGCTGACCTCGATACCTGAGCGAACTGACGTCGGACCCTGCTTTTTGTGGGAGCGGCATAAGCCGCGAAACAAGCGAATCATCAGATCGCCAAGCTGCCAACAGGCTGAGCAACGCCAGTTTCGCGGCTCACGCTGCTCCCACCAGTACGGAGTGGTTACTTGGCTGGGCTGCGCAGCACCAGCACGTCGATGCTGGAAGGCACGCCAAGACGCGCGGTGAAACCATCCCACTGGCCGACGCCGCTGCTGACGAACAAGGTCATGTCCTGCACCCGGTACTCGCCACGCACATAGCCGTGGTTGAATGGCGCCACCACCCAGCGGTCGAAGCCCCACATGTGGCCACCGTGGGTATGCCCGGATACCTGCAGGTCGATCGCGCCGGTTGCGGCAGCTGCACGCGCCTGCTTCGGCTGGTGGGCCAGCAATATATGGACGTCGCTATCTTGACCACCGGCGACCACGGCTGCCATGTCCGGTGCCAGCCCACCGTGCATGTACGAGCTCGGCTTCAACGCCGCCAGATCACCGATGCCCGAGACCGCCAGCCTGCGGCCGTTGATGTTCAGCAGCGCGGTCTGGTTTTCCAGCACGCCCAGCCCCATCTGCCGGAAATGCGCCATCCAGGCGCTGTAGTCGTAGTAGTACTCATGGTTGCCGGGCGCCAACCAGACGCCATAAGACGCCTTCAACTGCGCGAGCGGCGCGGCAAATCGACCACTGTCCTCCAGGCCGCCGTCGGCCATGTCGCCGGGCAACACGATCATGTCAGGTTTGACCGCCAGGGTCGCATCGACGATGCGCTGGGTACGCCATGCGCGTTTGACCGGACTGATATGCAGGTCGGCCAATACCGCCACACGCAGACCGTCCATCTCCTTTGGCAGGCTCGGCACGACAAGATCACGTTCGTGTACCTGCGGTGGCTTGAGACCGTTGTAGATGCCCAGCGTGGCCAGCAACACGATTACCAGCGCCGCACCCTGATTGAAGCCGACGCCGTGCCAAAGCGTTGCGATGCGTGATGCGCGCGACAGCAGGCGTGACAGCAGCCAACCGGCTTCGCGCAGCAGCACGAACACCAGCACCAGCATGAACATCACCAGCACCCAACCAAACACCAGCTGGATCCAGGCTTCGACCGAATAGCTGAAGATGTCCAGCCGCCAAAGCGTGGCAAAGCCCAGGCCGATCAAGGCCAACGCCAGGCTGATGCCGGTGCGCCAACGGCGCTGGGAGGTGGACAGGGGTTTGACCGGCCACCAGAACAGGATGGCCAGCAGCGGCAGGAGCAGCGATACGATAAGAGTCATCAGCGGTACGCGGTGGATGAGCGAAGCAGGCCCGCGATCAGACCGCCAACAGGCTCGGAAGATTGCCCTGCACTGTGCCACGCCGGGGCTGCCTGGCGCAGGGTTGCCATTGGAACACTACGTAACCCCAACCTGCTGCATGTAGTGCCGAGCCATGCTCGGCAGGGGCTTTCCCAGTCAACCCAGGACAGAACCGGCAATCCCGCCTGCAACAGGTCGCAGACACCGCTGGTAAGGCCATTGCCGAGCATGGCTCGGCACTACCAGAACCCGCAGCCATGGTCGGCAGGGGTTTCCCTGTAAACCCAAGGCAGGAGCGGCAATGCCGTCTGCGGCAGATCCGAGGCATTGCCAGCAAGGCCAATGCCGAGCATGGCTCGGCACTACTTGTAAGCGGCTTGCCGCTTACTTGGACTTTTCGGCGATCCAGGCGTCGAGCTTTTCGTCCAGCACGTCCAGCGGCACCGAGCCGTCCTTCAGCACTTCGGCGTGGAACTCGCGGATGTCGAACTTGGCGCCCAGCTTGTCCTGCGCGCGCTTGCGCAGTTCCTGGATCTTCAGCTCACCGGTCTTGTAGGCCAGTGCCTGGCCCGGCCAGGCGATGTAACGCTCGGCTTCGGCAATGGCATCAGGCTCGCTCACCGAGGAGTTGGCGAACATGTAGTCCAGCACCTGCTGGCGGGTCCAGCCCTTGGAGTGCAGGCCGGTATCCACCACCAGGCGCACCGCACGCCACAGCTCACCCTGCAGGCGGCCGAAGTAGCTGTACGGGTCGGTGTAGACGCCCAGGTCCTTGCCCAGGCTCTCGGCATACAGGCCCCAGCCTTCGATGAAGGCGGTCTCGCCGCCGAAACGACGGAACGCCGGCACGCCCTTCAGTTCCTGCTGCAAAGCCAGCTGGAAGTGATGGCCCGGGATGGCTTCATGCAGGAACAGGTCTTCGGCATCCCAGGTCTTGCGCGTCGGCAGGTCGTAGGTGTTCACGTAGAAGATGCCCGGACGGGTGCCGTCTTCGCTGGGCTGCATGTACTCGCCGCCAGCAGCCGACTTGGCGCGGAACGCCTCGATCGGGCGGATTTCGAAACCGGCCTTCGGGGTCAGCGAGAACAGCTTGGGCACATTGGCATTGATCTTGGCCTCAAGCCCACGGTAATGCTCCAGCAGTTCCGGCTCGGACTTGAACTCGAACTGCTTGTCCTTCTGCATGAAGGTGAAGAAGTCCTGCAGCGAGCCCTTGAAGCCCACCTCGGCCATCACCTTCTGGATTTCACCGTGGATGCGCTCCACTTCCTTCAGGCCGATCTCGTGGATCTGCTCCGGGGTCTGCGCGGTGGTGGTGCTCTGCTTGGCGTTGAAGGCATACCAGGCCTTGCCGTCGGGCAGCGAATCCAGGCCCACGGTGTCGCGGGTGGCCGGCAGGTAGTCGTTGGCGATGAAGTCACGCTGCTGCTTGATCGCCGGCATCAACGTGTCGTTGATCAGCGTGCGGAAGGCCTCGGTCAGACGGTCCTTGTCGGCCTGCGAGAAGTCGGCCGGCAACTGCTTGATCGGGCCCCAGAACTGGCTGTCCTCGGCCTTGGCAGTGATGATGTCGTCGAACTGCGGCACTACCTTTTCCATCAGCACGCGCGGCTGCACCACGCCAGCCTTCATGCCTTCGCGCATATTGGCGTTCTCGGTAGCCAGCAGCACCGGGATGCGCGCCGCACGCGCCAACCAGTTGTCGTAGTCCTTGACCGTCTTGAACGGCTGCGCCACCTGGCCCGAACCCAGCATCACCGCATAGCTGACGGTGGAGCCCATCTGGTTGACCGGCATCATCCAGCCCGGGAACTTCTCCCCTTCCAGCGACTGCTGCTGCTCCTCGACGAAGATGCGGTAACTGAGCAGGTCCTGCCCGGCCAGGCCGGCGTCGCCGATCTTCTGCACCTTGTCCAGCCACTCCTGGGTGAAGTCATGGCTCTGCTTGCGGAACTCGGCCGAGCCGAAATCCGGCAGCTGGTCGTTGTAACGGTTGTCGCCCTGGAAGGTGGCCTGCAGCGGGTTCAGCTTGAGCACGCCTTCCCAATAGTCGGCGTACAGCTGGTTCAGCTGCGCGGCCTTGTCGGCCTGCGTTGCCTGCGCACTGCTGTCACCCGCCGCTGGTTGCGATGACGGTGAACAGGCGGCCAGCACGGTGGCCAGGGAGAACGAGACGGCAAGCGCCAGCGGTCGAACGGTCATCGGGGGTTTCCAGAACAGGGAACAAGGCCGCCAGCGTCAGCGCTGGCGTGCCTTGCCGGAAGGGCCAAAGGTCATTGCCGGCAGGTTTCACATCGCGGTCGGGGCTGCAAACCGTCATAATCCCCACCCTGCTGCGGTCGCCACCGGCGCCTGCCACCTCCCTCACGCTCTACCGGGGCATCCGTACTCCGGCGCGAGCCTTTGCCGTTGCTGTATTTATGACTACTTCGCGTCGCCCGTTGGGCTTCTGGTCCGCCACCGCCCTGGTTGTGGGCAGCATGATCGGCTCGGGCACCTTCCTGTTGCCCGCCACCCTCGCCCCCTACGGCGCCGCAACGCTGATCGGTTGGAGCATCACCCTGTGCGGCGCGCTGCTGCTGGCGATCACCTTTGCCCAGCTTGCCAAGCGCTGGCCGCAGACCGGCGGCCCCTACGTGTTCGCCCGCAACGCCTTTGGCGAGCTGCCCGGCTTTCTGGTCGCCTGGAGCTACTGGATCTCAATGTGGTGTGCGATTGCTGCTATTGCGGTGGCCTTCGCCGGCAGCATTGGTGCCATCTTTCCGGCACTGACCGCAACTCCGGTGCGCGCGGCGGCCTGCGGCCTGATCGCGCTGTGGCTGTGCGCAGGCGTCAACCTGATCGGCGTGCGTGAAGCCGGACGCTTGCAGCTGGCAACCACGGTATTGAAAGTCGTCCCCTTGCTGATGTTCGGCCTGGTCGCGCTGTGGCTGGTGGATACCAGCAACTACGTACCCTTCAACCCTTCCGGCGAATCCTTGGGCAGCGTTGCCGCCGCCACCGTGGCGCTGACCCTGTGGGCGATGATCGGTCTGGAGGCCGCCACGGTCCCGGCCGAGTCGGTCGATGACGCACCGCGCACCGTCGCCCGTGCCACGGTCGCCGGCACCGCCATCGCTGGCATCGCAACCGTGCTGGCCTGCACCACCGTACTGGGACTGCTGCCCGCCGATGTGCTGGCCAATTCCAGCGCACCAATGGCCGATGCCGCCGCCGCGTTGTGGGGGCCTACCGCCGGCATGCTGCTGGCCGTGGTGATGGCCATCTCCTGCGTGGGCGCACTGAATGGCTGGACGCTGCTGGCGGCACAACTGCCTATGGCCGCCGCCCGCGACGGCGTGCTGCCGCGCGCCTTTGCCCACGAGAACAAGCGCGGCGCGCCGGTCTTCGGCGTCATCGTCAGCTGCCTGCTGGCCACCGTGCTGGTGATCTGCAACTACAACCGCTCGCTGGTGGACCTGTTCAAGTTCTCGGTGCTGCTGTCCACCGCTGCCACCCTGCTACCCTACCTGGCTGGTGCAGCCGCATGGTTGTGGCGCGGCAGCGGCATTGCTTCACGCATCGCCGCTGCCGGTGCATTGCTCTTCAGCCTGTACGCGATTGCAGGCATCGGCAGCGAGGCCTTGTTGTGGGGCGTGGCACTGATCGTAGCCGGCCTGCCGATCTACTTCTGGTTGCGCCGACGCTGAGTACTGGCGTGCCGTGAGTGCTGCCTGCTGCTCGTCGGTGGGCGCGGCACAAGCCGCGAAGCTGGCAGTGCCAAAAACCTCTTGACCCTTGCTCACTCACGCGCGGGTGGCACATTGCCCAAGGCCTTGTTGACCGCGATGAACTGGCTGCGCAGCAATGCCTCGCCATCCACCAGGTCACGCCGCGTCTGCAGATAGCCTCTGCGTGCGTCCAGCACCGCCAGGAAATCAATCAGACCAGCATCGTGCCGCGCCTGTGCGATCTTGTAGGCATCCGCCGTAGCCTGCTCGCGCACACGCAGCTGCGCGCGCTGCTGTTGGGCGGCGGCGTAGCCGTTCAAGGCATTGTCGATTTCCTGCCAGGCCTGCAGCACGGTTTTCTGGTAGGCCACAGCGGCTTCCTGCTGTTCCAGCTCACGCAGCTGCACCACACTCTTGCGTCGGCCGTGGTCGAACAGTGGCAGGTTCAGCACCGGGCCAATCGACCAGGTGCGGCTGCCCCAGTCCGAGAACTCACCGGACAGATACGACTCGTAGCCAAACTTGGCACCAAGCCGGATGCTGGGATACAGATCGGCCTGGGCAACACCGACGCTGGCCGTGGCCTGCTGCAGGCGTGCCTGCGCCGCGCGGATATCCGGACGCCGCTGCGCCACTTCCGACGGCAGGCCCAGCGACAGATCCGGCAGCGCGTCGCTCGCGGCAACCACCGGCGCTGCAAGCTGGCTGCGCAAAGCGCCGGGGCGCTCGCCGAGCAATAGCGCGAGTTGGTTGCTGCTGCTGGCTTCCTGGACCAGCAGGCCGGGCAAGCGCGCACGTACCGCAGCCAGATCGGCCTGCTGTCGGTCCAGGTCCAGATGATCCTGCAGACCACCGTCCACCCGCGCCTGCAGCAGCGACAAGCGCTCTTCCAATGCGGCAATGTCCTCGTGTGCCAGCTCGATCTGGCGCTGTGCCGCACGCAACTGCACGTAGCTGCGTGCCACTTCGCTGCTGACGCTCAGCCTGGCCAGATCCAACAGCGCCGCCTGCTGCGCCACGCTGGCATCGGCCGCCTCGATCGAGCGCCGCACCCTACCCCACAGGTCCAGCTCCCAGGACGCATCGAAGCCGGCCTGATACAGATTGAATGGCTCGGCCAGCAGCTGTTTCAGTGCGTCACTGTCATTGCTGAGGATGTCGAGCATGCGCGTACCCGCGCCGTTCTCGCTTTGGCGCTGGCGATTGACACCTGCCGATGCGTTCACGTCGACACCGCGCTGCGCGGCAATCGTGCGCCGCTGCACCCGCGCCTGGGCGAAGTGCAAGGCAGCCGTGCGCAGGTCCGGGTTCGCCTCCAAGGCCCGTTGTTGCAGTTCATCCAGGGTCGGGTCGGAAAGCTGCGTCCACCACTCCGGCCGCAGCGCCTGCGTACCGACGTCGGCATTTAGTGACGCGTCACCGCCCCGCCACTGCGTCCAGTCGGCAGGGGCGGCCGTGTCCGGACGCACGAAGTCCGGCCCGACCGCGCAGCCGCCTAGCATCAGGCCTGCAGCAAGCGGCGACAGCAGCAGCGGCACGTTCAACAGTGAGCGGAATTGGGGAAACATGGATCGCGTCCTAGGTAAGCCGATTACGGAACAACCACGCCGCCAACGGCAGGGTGATCGCCGCCACCGCCAGCATGGGGATGAAGTTGAAGCCCACGTCCTGCAGGCCCGCCCCTTCCAGATAGACCCGTCGCACCAGATCGATGCCAAAACGCAGCGGGTTGGCATAGGTCGCCACCTGCAGCACCTTGGGCATATTGGCCACCGGCGTCATCAAGCCCGACAACAGCATCAACGGCATGATCAACAGGAAGGTGTAAAGCATCGCCTGCTGCATGTTGGCAGCCACCGCCGAGATCGACAGGCCGATACCCACCGAGGCCAACGTGAACACCGCCAGCGCCAGGTACAACACGCCCACCGAGCCGGCCATCGGGATCTGGAACCAGAAACGGATGATCAACAGGATGATGGTGGACTGCACCAGCCCCACCAGAATCGACGGCAAGGCCTTCCCGATCAGGATCTGCATCGGCGTCAGCGGGGTGACCAGCAATTGATCGAAGGTGCCCTGTTCGCGTTCGCGCGCCACCGACAAGGCGGCGATCAACAGCGTCTGCAACATGCTCAACGCGGCGATCAACGCTGGCATCAGCTGCCAGCGCGACTCCAGGTTGGGGTTGTACCAGCTGCGTGTGACCAGCTGCACCGCCTGCCCGCCGGTGGCGTCCATCTGGTTCAACTGCGTTCGACTGGATTGGTCCCGATTGAAATCGGCGACGATGGAGCCGATGTAGCCGGCAGCGGCACCCGCGGTGGTGGAGTTGCGGCCATCCATGATCAACTGCAACGGTGCACTCTGCCCAGCGGCCAGTCGCTGCTCGAAATCAGCTGGAATGCTGATCACCAGCAACACTTCATTGGCGTCGATCACGCCAGCAATCTGCGCCGATGAAGCCAACGTTGCCGTGCGCTCGAACATGCCCGCGCCATCCATCCGCGAAAGCAGCTCGCTCGACGCCTGTCCGCCACTGAGGTCGAGCACCGCATACGGCACATGGCGCAGATCGAAGGTCGCACCGTAGCCAAACAACAACGCCTGCATCAGCGCTGGCATGAACAGCATGGCGCGACTGGAAGGCTCTTTCAGCAGGGTGATCAGCTCTTTCCTGCACAGGAAGGCAATGCGCCTGAAATAGATCGCGATAGCTTCCATGCCTACACCAGCCTCTTGCGCAGCTTGGAGCGGGTACCCGCAAACAACAACAGCGCGTACAGCAACAGGATGGCCGACTTCTGCAGGAACAGCGGCCAGTTATCGCCGGTCAGGAACAGCGACTTGATCAGCCCCATGAAGTGGGTGGCAGGCAGCAGCTGGCTGATCACCTGCACCGCCACCGGCATGTTGCGCAGGTCGAACACGAAGCCGGACAGCATCAACGCCGGCATGAAACTGGTCAGCAGTGCCACCTGGCTGGCCTGGAACTGGTTGCGGGTGACCGCCGATATGAACAGACCCAGCAGCAGTGATACGGCCAGGTAGAGCAGCGAGCTGATCACGATCGCCAGCAGCGAACCGCGCATCGGCACCTCGAACAGAAAGCGTGCAGTCAGCAGGCAGATCGCCAGATTGATCGCGCCGATACCCAGATATGGCAGCAGCTTTGCCAGCACCAGTTCGGTCGGTCGCACCGGTGTGACGAACAGTGCTTCCAAGGTGCCGCGCTCCCATTCGCGCGCGACCAGCAGCGAGGTCAGGAAGGCACCGATCAAGGTCATCACCAGAACGATCAAGCCCGGCACCAGATACCAGGTACTGGTGCTTGCCTCGTTGAACCACATGCGCTGGATCACATTGACGCCGCCGCCCGCACTGCTGCCGCCTTGCCGATCGAATGTGGTTTGCAGCTGCGTCGCCAATGCGCCGCCCACATAACCTTCCAAGGTCCGCGCGGTATTGGCATCCACGCCATTAAGGATCAGCTGCACCTGCGCATTTCCATCCGCCATGCGCCGGCTGAAATCTACCGGCACATGCACGATGCCGCCGACCTTGCCTTGCCGCATCAAGTCCACCGCGGCGCTCATGTCACGGACCTGCACCGGCGCCAGATACGCCGAGCCCTGCAGCCCTGCGACCAGCGATTGCGTAGTCGGCGAGTGCTCATCCAGCACCACGGCAACCGGCGCGTGGCTGACATCGAACGACAGCCCGTAGCCAAACAGCAGGATCAAAGCCGCCGGCAACAACAGTCCCACCGCAAGGCTGCTGCGCTCGCGCAGCATCTGCCGGGTCTCCTTGCGCACCAGCGCCCATAAGCGGGGCAGGAAGCCGGACATCACGCGGCCCTGCCGCTTGCAGTGGCACTGCGCTGCGCGCGGCCCTGCTCGACTATGCCAATGAAGGCGGCATTCATGTCGATCCCATCACCACCGGCCTGCTCACGCACCTGCTGCGGCGTTCCCAGCGCAAGCAGTTCGCCCGCGTCCTGGATCGCGATGCGGTCGCAGTACTCGGCCTCCTCCATGAAGTGGGTGGTGACGATGATGGTCACGCCCTGCCGCGCCAGCGCGGTGATGGTGCGCCAGAAGGCGCGCCGTGCCAGTGGGTCGATGCCGCTGGTCGGTTCATCCAGGAACAGTATCTCCGGCGCATGCAGCAAGCCCACCGCCATTGCCAGTCGTTGTTTGTAGCCTGCTGGCAAGTCGCCACTGCGCGCATCCGCCTGCAGGTCGAAGCGTTTGATGGCATCGGCAACACGCCCGCGCAGTTGCGTGCCGCCAAGACCATAGGCACCGCCGAAGAACTCCAGGTTCTCACGCACACTCAAATTGGCGTACAGCGCGAATTTCTGAGAGACATAGCCGATGCGTGCGCGGGCCTGGGCTCGGGCAGTGCGCAGATTCAGGCCGGCCACTTCCAGATGCCCACTGCTGGCCGGCAACAGACCGCAGAGCATGCGGAAGGTAGTGGTCTTGCCGGCACCATTGGGGCCGAGCAGGCCAAAGATCTCGCCGCGGTGCACATCAAAACTGGTGCTGGCCACGGCGGTGAAATCACCGAAGCGACGCACCAGATCACGCACCACGATGACCGGCGCATCATCCTGCGGGATCTTGCTTGCTGCGACTTCGGCCGCCGGCAGCGATGCGGGCGTCTCCTGCGCGCGCAGCAGCATCATGAAGGCGTCTTCCAGCTCCGCCGGTCGTCGGCTCGGCTGCTCGCCTTGCAGCACTGCAGCGATATCCGACGGCGCCACACCAGGCTGCAGGATGAAACGCACGGAACCGGCACGCGGCACCGCATCCAGCACGTGCCGGGTATCGTCGATCAGCTGCGCCTGCAGGTCGCGCGGCTGCCGCGTCGGCACGGGCGCTACCGCCCAGGTCAGGCCCTGTGCCTTGTCGGTCAGCGCGGCAGGATTGCCCTGCGCCAACAAGCGCCCCTGATGCAACACGAAGATCTGCTCGCAGCGCTCAGCCTCGTCCATGTAAGCCGTGCTGACCAGCACGCTGAGCTGCTCCTCCTGCACCAGCTGCTGGATGATCTTCCACAGTTCGCGCCGCGACAGCGGGTCCACCCCGACGCTGGGCTCGTCCAGCAGCAACAACTGCGGTGAACGCACCAGGGTGCAGGCCAGGCCCAGCTTCTGCTTCATGCCACCTGACAACTTGCCGGCCGGGCGTTGCCTGAATGCAGCAAGGTCGGTCATCTGCAGCAGGCGTTCGAAGCGCGCATGGCGTTCGTCCGCAGGCACACCATGCAGATCCGCGTACAGATCCAGGTTCTCCTGCACGCTGAGGTCTTCATACAGGCCAAAGCGCTGCGGCATATAGCTGATGCAGTCCTGCACCTGCTGCGGCTGGCTTGCCACGTCATGGCCCAGCACCTGCAGCTGGCCAGAATCGGCGCGCAGCAAACCGGCAACCATGCGCAAAAAGGTGGTCTTGCCGGCACCATCCGGCCCAACCAGCGCGGTCAACTCGCCCTTGCGCATGCTCAGGGAAACCCCCGCCAGCGCCTCCAGCTGCCCGCCACCGGCGGCCGGGAAACACTTGCGCAAGTCGACCGCGACAACCGTGGCAGCGGCCGCTTCCATCAGCGTGCCGCTTCCTGCAGGCGCACGCTCACCGGCTGACCCAGACGCAGCTGATCCTGCGGATCCTCGACCACCACGCGCACCTCGTAGACCAGGCTGGTGCGCAGCTCTTCGGTCTGTACGGACTTCGGGGTGAACTCGGCCACCGAGGAGATGAAGCCGACTTTGCCCGCCACCGGCTTGTCGGGGTGGCTATCGCTCGTCACCTGCGCGAGCTGGCCACTGCGGATACGACCGAGCTCGGTCTCGCTGGCAAAAACCCGCACCCACTTCGGCTGCGTCAACGCCAGCGCGAACGCCGCGCGTTGCGGACCGGCCATGTCGCCGACTTCCACCAGCCGCGAGCGCACCACCGCTGCCACCGGCGCCTTCAGCTGGCCTTGCGCGATCTGGTGCTGCAGCAAGGCGAGCTGGGCATCGGCCGCCCGCAGTTGCGCCTCGGCTGCCGCGATGTCTTCCTTGCGCGGGCCTTGCTGCACCAGCGCCAGTGCCTGTTGCTGCAGTTCGGCAGTCGCTGCCGCCACTTTCGCCACGCTACGCGCGCGGTCCATTTCCTGCGCGCTTACACCTCGACCGTCCGTCGCGCTGGCCACGCCTTGCAAGCGCTGCAGATCCTGCGCTGCACGCGCTGCATCGGCCTGCGCTGCGGCCAGCTGGCTCCTGGCCTGCACGACTTCCTGCGGCCGCGCGCCGTTGTGCAGGCGCGCCACGGTCTGCCGCTGCGTCTCGATCTGTGCCTTGGCTTGGTCTGCCTGCAGTTGCAGGGTGCGGGTGTCGAGCGTGGCCAGCACATCGCCGGCCTTGACCGTATCGCCTTCCTCTACCCGCACTTCCTGCACCCGGCCACTGCCATCGAAGGCAAGCGACACCTGGCGGATGTCCACATTGCCCTGCAACTGCAGGCCATTGCCAGCCGGCTCATCACGGCTGCTCCACCACAGCAGCAGCACGACCAACAACACAACGGCGGCCACCACGACAAGAACAGGCTTCTTCATCAGGACGCTTCCGCAAGCAGGACTGGATCTGCCGAACAGCCTAGGGCGTGTTAACACTAATGGCGATTTCTGCGACTGCGCGGGACAATCTCTGGCATGGAGATCACACCCGAGCAATTCGCCACCATCGAGCACTGTCTGCCCAAGCAGCG
>NZ_JBXFWM010000050.1:0-32006 GCF_056856655.1 Stenotrophomonas sp. STEN033 | reverse complement strand
GGGCTTGCCTGGGAGGCCTCTGCCGAGCATGGCTCGGCACTACGGAAACATGCGGTGTAAGGCCTCTGCCGAGCATGGCTCGGCACTACGGAAACATGCGGTGTACGGCCTCTGCCGAGCATGGCTCGGCACTACGGAAACATGCGGTGTACGGCCTCTGCCGAGCATGGCTCGGCACTACAAAAGCGGGGCAGAAAAAACGCCGGCGTTGGCCGGCGTTTTTCTGGGCGTTGCTGCAGGCCTCAGTGCTTGAGGTTGCGGCGCAGACGCTCCAATGCCTGCAGCTGGGCAGTGACTTCGGCCAGCTTCTGCTGCGCCTCGGCCAGCTCCATGGCTTCGCCACGGTGGGCCAGCACGCGCTCGGCTTCTTCCTTGGCCTTGCGCACCGATGCTTCATCGATGTCGCTGGCACGGATGGCGGTGTCGGCCAGCACGGTCACGACCTGCGGCTGTACTTCCAGGATGCCGCCAGAGATGGCGAAATCCAGGTGTTCCCCGGCAGCAGTGGTGACCACGACCTTGCCCGGCTTCAGACGGGTGATCAGCGGTGCGTGCTTGGGCGCGATGCCCAGCTCGCCCAGCTCACCGGTGGCCACGACCAGGGTCGCTTCGCCGCTGAAGATCTGCTGCTCGGCACTGACGATGTCGCAACGGATGGTGCTCATGGAACTCTCTTCGCCTGGTTGGGTGGGCCTGCGCCCACCGCAGGTTGCCGCGTGGGCGGAGCGAACTCCGCCCTACGTGGGAATTAGGCCTTCTCGGCCATCTTCTTGGCCTTCTCGACCGCTTCTTCGATGCCGCCGACCATGTAGAACGCCTGCTCCGGCAGGTGGTCGTATTCGCCATCGACGATGGCCTTGAAGCCACGGATGGTGTCCTTCAGCGGCACGTACTTGCCCGGCGAGCCGGTGAACACTTCGGCCACGTGGAACGGCTGGCTGAAGAAGCGCTCGATCTTACGGGCGCGCGACACGGCTTCCTTGTCTTCCTGGGACAGTTCGTCCATACCCAGGATGGCAATGATGTCCTTCAGTTCCTTGTACTTCTGCAGGGTCTGCTGGACGCGCTGTGCGGTGTCGTAGTGCTCGCTGCCGATGACCTGCGGGTCCATCTGGCGCGAGGTCGAGTCCAGCGGATCCACGGCCGGGTAGATACCCAGCGAGGCGATCGAACGCGACAGGGTCACGGTCGAATCCAAGTGGGCGAACGTGGTGGCCGGCGACGGATCGGTCAAGTCATCGGCGGGCACGTACACGGCCTGGATCGAGGTGATCGAGCCGGACTTGGTCGAGGTGATGCGCTCCTGCAGGACGCCCATTTCCTCGGCCAGGGTCGGCTGGTAACCCACGGCCGACGGCATACGACCCAGCAGTGCCGACACTTCGGTACCGGCCAGGGTGTAGCGGTAGATGTTGTCGACGAACAGCAGCACGTCCTTGCCCTTGCCGCTGGCGTCCTTCTCATCACGGAAGTACTCCGCCATGGTCAGGCCGGTCAGTGCAACGCGCAGACGGTTGCCCGGCGGCTCGTTCATCTGGCCGTACACCATCGCCACCTTGTCGAGGACGTTGGAGTCCTTCATTTCGTGGTAGAAGTCGTTGCCCTCACGGGTACGCTCACCCACGCCGGCGAACACGGACAGACCGCTGTGCGCCTTGGCGATGTTGTTGATCAGCTCCATCATGTTGACGGTCTTGCCGACGCCGGCGCCGCCGAACAGGCCGACCTTGCCGCCCTTGGCGAACGGGCACATCAGGTCGATGACCTTGATGCCGGTTTCCAGCAGCTCGGTCGAGGAAGACTGGTCTTCATACGACGGGGCCGAACGGTGGATTTCCCAGCTGTCCGACGCCTGCACCGGGCCGGCTTCGTCGATCGGGCGACCCAGCACGTCCATGATGCGACCCAGGGTGCCAGCGCCGACCGGCACCGAGATGGCGCGGTTGGTGTTGGTGGCAACCAGGCCACGCTTCAGGCCGTCGGTCGAGCCCAGCGCGATCGCGCGGACGATACCGTCACCCAGCTGCTGCTGGACTTCCAGCGTGATTTCGGTGTTGTCGACCTTCAGCGCGTCGTACACCTTCGGCACGTCGGTGCGCGGGAATTCGACGTCGACGACCGCGCCGATGATCTGAACGATCTTGCCCTGACTCATTGCTGCATCCTCTAAATGTGTGCTGTTGACTGCGCGCGTTAGACCGCTGCCGCGCCGCTGACGATTTCGGAGATTTCCTGGGTGATCGCTGCCTGGCGGGCCTTGTTGTAGACCAGCTGCAGGGTTCCGATCATCTTGTTCGCGTTGTCGCTTGCCGCCTTCATCGCCACCATGCGAGCTGCGTGCTCGGAGGCAACATTCTCCAGCACCGCCTGATACACCAACGATTCGATGTAGCGGGTGATCACGTGCTCAAGCACGGTTGCCGCGTCGGGCTCGTACAGGTAATCCCAGTCGTGCGAAGCCACCTGCTTTTCGGCGGCCGGCAACGGCAGCAGCTGGTCGAAGCTGGCCTTCTGCGTCATCGTGTTGATGAAGCGGTTGTAGACCAGGTAGACGCGGTCAACCTTGCCTTCGGTGAAGGCATCGAGCATGACCTTGATCACGCCGATCAGCGTTTCCAGCTTGGGCTGGTCGCCGATGTTGGCCACCGAGGCAGCCATGTTGACGTTGACGCGACGGAAGAATGCGCCGGCCTTCTGGCCAACGGTCACCACGTCGATCTCGGCGCCCTTGTCCTGCCAGTCGCGCATTTCCGCGACCGTCTTGCGGAACAGGTTGTTGTTCAGGCCGCCGGCCAGACCGCGATCAGACGAGATCACGATGTAGCCCACGCGCTTGACCTGCTCACGCTCGACCAGGAACGGGTGCTGGAAATCGGTGCTGGCCTGGGCCAGGTGACCGATCACCTGCTTCATCGCCTGCGCGTACGGACGCGAGGTCTTCATCCGATCCTGCGCCTTGCGGATCTTGGAGGCCGAGACCATTTCGAGCGCGCGCGTCACCTTGCGGGTGTTCTGCACGCTCTTGATCTTGGTTTTGATTTCGCGTCCGCTTGCCATCTCTTATTCCCATAGAGCGGGGCTGTGCCCCGCTTTATCAGTGTGAAGCGGAGCAAGGCTCCGCTCTACATACGCTCTTACCAGGTGCCGGTGCTCTTGAAATCGGCGATGCCCTTCTTGAAGGCAGCTTCGATCTCGTCGTTCCAGGCGCCGGTGCTGTTGATCTTGGAGGTCAACTCACCTGCGGTGTTGGCGAAGTGGGCGTGCAGGCCGGCTTCGAACGAGAGCAGCTTGTTGACCGGCACGTCGTCGAGGAAGCCCTCGTTGACGGCGTAGATCGACAGCGCCTGGTCGGCGATCGACATCGGTGCGTACTGCTTCTGCTTCATCAGCTCGGTGACGCGCTGGCCGCGCTCCAGCTGCTTGCGGGTGGCTTCGTCCAGGTCGGAGGCGAACTGCGCGAACGCAGCCAGCTCACGGTACTGGGCCAGTGAGATACGGATGCCGCCGGACAGCTTCTTGATGATCTTGGTCTGGGCCGAACCACCCACGCGCGACACCGAGATACCGGCGTTGACGGCCGGACGGATACCGGCGTTGAACAGGTCGGTTTCCAGGAAGATCTGACCGTCGGTGATCGAGATCACGTTGGTCGGAACGAACGCGGAAACGTCGCCAGCCTGGGTTTCGATGATCGGCAGTGCGGTCAGCGAACCGGTCTTGCCGGTGACGGCGCCGTTGGTGAACTTCTCGACATACTCTTCCGACACGCGAGCTGCGCGCTCGAGCAGGCGGGAGTGCAGGTAGAACACGTCACCCGGGTAGGCTTCGCGGCCCGGCGGGCGCTTCAGCAGCAGCGAGATCTGGCGGTAGGCAACAGCCTGCTTGGACAGATCGTCGTACACGATCAGGGCGTCTTCGCCGCGGTCCATGAAGTACTCGCCCATGGTGCAGCCAGCGTAGGCGCTGATGTACTGCATCGCAGCCGATTCGGAAGCGGTGGCAGCCACGACCACGGTGTGGGCCAGGGCGCCGTTTTCTTCCAGCTTGCGCACGATGTTGGCCACGGTCGAAGCCTTCTGGCCGATCGCGACGTACACGCACTTGATGCCGGTGCCCTTCTGGTTGATCACGGCGTCGATCGCCATGGCCGTCTTGCCGGTCTGGCGGTCACCGATGATCAGCTCGCGCTGGCCACGGCCGATCGGGATCATCGAGTCAACCGACTTGTAACCGGTCTGCACCGGCTGGTCGACCGACTTGCGCCAGATCACGCCCGGCGCAACGCGCTCCACCGGAGCGGTCAGCGCGGTGCCCAGCGGGCCCTTGCCGTCGATCGGCTCACCCAGCGCGTTGACAACGCGGCCGAGCATTTCCGGGCCCACCGGCACTTCCAGGATGCGGCCGGTGGTCTTGGCCACGTCGCCTTCGCGCAGGTTCTGGTAGTCGCCCAGGACCACGGCGCCGACCGAGTCGCGCTCCAGGTTCAGTGCCAGGGCAAAGGTGTTGTTCGGCAGTTCGATCATTTCGCCCTGCATCACGTCGGCCAGACCGAAGATGCGCACGATGCCGTCGGACACGCTGGTGACGGTGCCTTCGTTGCGCGATTCCGCGGACAGGGCGACCTTCTCGATGCGGGTCTTGATCAGTTCGCTGATTTCAGAGGGGTTGAGCGTGGTAGCCATCGTCAAGTCCTAGTGCCGGCTTGTGGCCGGACGGTAATGTGAATTCAGTGTGCGAGCGCGGTCTGCAGGCGCGACAGCTTGCCCTTGAGCGAGCCATCGATGACCACGTCGCCGGCATCGATCACGGCGCCGCCGATCAGCGAAGCGTCCACCGCGGTCGATACCTCGACTTCGCGGCCGAAACGCTTGCGCAGCGCAGCCTTGATCTTGTCCAGTTCCTCGCCCGACAGTTCGGCGGCCGAGGTGACGGTGGCCTTGACCACGTGTTCGGCTTCAGCGCGCAGCTGCTCGAACAGACCGGAGATTTCCGGCAGTTGCTGCAGGCGGCGGCCTTCGGCCAGCAGGGCCAGGAAGCGACCGTAGGTCTCGCTGGTCGCGTCCGGGGTCAGCAGGGCGACGGCATCGCCGCGGCTCAGCTGCGGATTCGACAGCAAGGCCGACACGCGCGGATCGGCTGCAACGCGGGCGGAGAACGCAAGCGCGTCCGACCACGGCGCGAACTTGCCTTCCTCACGCGCAATCGCAAAAGCGGCGCGGGCGTACGGGCGGGCAAGCGTGAGGGCCTGGCTCATCGATCAGATCTCCGCAGCCAGCTCGTCGAGCAGCGCCTTGTGGGCGTTGGCATCGATTTCGCGCTTGAGCAGCTTTTCGGCGCCGGTCACGGCCAGGGCGGACACCTGCTTGCGCAGATCTTCGCGGGCACGGTTGGCGGCAGCGTCGATTTCAGCCTGGGCCAGTTCTTTCTGGCGGTTGGCTTCGGCGATGGCTTCGTTCTTGGCGGCTTCAACGATCTGGTTCGCACGGGCATGCGCCTGGTCGATGATCTCGTTGGCCTTGCCACGGGCTTCCTTCAGCGCCTCGTTGACCTTCACTTCCGCCTGGGCCAGGTCTTTCTGGCTGCGGTCGGCAGCGGCCAAGCCCTCAGCGATCTTCTGCTGGCGCTCTTCAATGGCCTTCAACAACGGCGGCCAGATCTTGGTCGCGATGATCCAGATCAGCAAAGCAAAGGCCAGGGCCTGTGCAAAGAGGGTGAGATTGATATTCATGAATTAGCTCGATCGCTGGTGTCGGGGGTGGTCGTGCCGCCGTGGCGGCACAACCGAACCTTCATCCGAAGTCGGGTGCCAGCAGGCACCCGACCGTCTCACTGCAGCTGGATCAGCCGGCCAGCTTGGCGGCTTCGGCCAGCAGGGCAGCAGCCAGCGGGTTGGCGAAGGCCAGCAGCAGGCCAACGGCGACCGAGATGATGAATGCGGCGTCGATCAGGCCGGCGGTGATGAACATGCGGACCTGCAGGACCGGGATCAGTTCCGGCTGGCGAGCGGCCGATTCCAGGAACTTACCAGCCATGATGGCCAGACCGAGGCCGGCGCCCAGCGCGGCCAGGCCGATCATGATGCCGACGGCAAGGGCGGTGGAGCTCTGAACTTGGGCGAGGTTGGTCAGGACGGCGAAGTACATGGTTATCTCCAGGAACTTTAAGTAGCTAAGGGTGATGAAACGGATGAAGGTTGAAACTGGGTGAAGCTTGTAACTTTAGTGACTGTCTTCCGACAGGCTCAAGTACACGATGGTCAACATCATGAAGATGAAGGCCTGCAGCGGGATCACCAGCAGGTGGAACAGCATCCAGCCAAGGCCGAACACGCCACCGGCAACGGCACCGAATACACCGGCGCCGCCCAGCACCCAGATCAGCAGGAAGACGATCTCGCCGCCGAACATGTTGCCGAACAGTCGCATCGCCAGGGAGATCGGCTTGCTCAGCCACTCGACGATGTTGAGGATCAGGTTGAACGGCATCATCCACTTGCCGAACGGGGCCGTCAGGAATTCCTTGATGAAGCCGCCGATGCCCTTGGACTTCAGCGCGAAGAAGATCATCAGGATGAACACGCTGATCGACATGCCCAGGGTGGCATTGACGTCGGCGGTCGGCACCGGCTTCCAGTAGTGGATGCCTGCCAGTTCCAGCGGCTTGGCGATGAAATCGGCCGGGATCATCTTGATGAGGTTCATCAACAGGATCCAGAAGAAGATGGTGATCGCGATGGGCGTGATCAGCTTGCTCTTGCCGTGGTAGGTGTCCTTGGCCTGGCGGTCAACGAACTCCAGGCAGATCTCGACGAAGGCCTGCCACTTGCCCGGCACACCTGCCGTGGCCTTGCGGGTTGCCATCCAGAAGGCGAACACCATCAGCAGGCCCATCAGGACCGCGGTGACGATGGTATCGACGTGGATCGTCCAGAAGCTACCGCCGTCCCCGACCTTGGCGGTCAGATTCTGCAGGTGATGCTGGATGTACGTGGTAGGAGTTAGAGCCTCGCCCGCCATGTGTCCGGAACCTTTATGAGTGAATCAACGTCTGGCCAGAGCCAGAACCTGGAACATCAGCGCCACTGGAATTGCCGCCAGCAGAGCCAAAGGAGGAAGTCGCCACCAGAAAAAAGCCATTCCCAGCACGGCAACAATCAGCACAATCTTCAGCATGAACCCCAGGAACAGGCGGACCATTGCTGAACCAGCGGCCTGAACGCCGCCACCGAGCCCCACCCACGCGGCCAGCGCCGTCCCTGCCACCACCGCCAGGCCCGAAACAAGGGCACCCAGCGCATGCTTTGGCCCCACGAAGAGGAAGGCCAGAGCCAGGACCACCACTGCGGCCAGCGGGTAGACCGCGGCGCGCAACATCAGTCGCCGACCCGCGTCAACGGAGTTCAGCACGTCAAAGTGTCCTGCTTCAGGTAAAGGGAAGAGCCGAATCGCGCAAAGGCGTCTCGTCGAGCCGCGAAAGTATAACAGCGGGACAATTTGCGAGACAACCGGCATTTGTCCCCATTTGACTATGCAAGTGGCCGCAATATCACGTTTTTTCCCCTTCCGCGCGGCCACCCGGGGGCCATGCGGGACAATGGATATTGCGCTGCAACACGGGAACTTCCGGGGAACCTGCCGGTCAGACCTTCGCAGTCCACCATCCGCTACCTCGTCGGGCGGGTGCGCGGGCTCGGGTGAGGTGGTGTCGCACGCCCTCGGCGGCACCACCTCACCGCAATTGATCTTCGCGTACACATTGCCTGCACGCTGCGCTCACCCCTCTCTACACCGGATCGGCGAAGGTCAAGCGCTCCAACGCAACATCAGGTAATGGCATGCGCAACTCCCGCTACATTCTCGCACTTGCTCCGTGCGCACTCACACTCGCTCTGATCCATGCACTGCCTGCGCAAGCCGCCGAAGGCGATCCGCGTTTCACGCTGCGGCTTGGCGCAATGAACATCGACACCGACAACACCATCCGCGGCAGCACCACGGTTGCCGGCCAGGACATCAACCTGTCCGAGGACTTCAGCCTGGGCGGCAAGGAATGGGAGCCGCGCGTGGATGGCCTGTTCCGCATCAGTGATCGCCAGCGGCTGATCTTCGACTACTTCAAGTACGACAAGGACCGCCGCGAGACGCTGGACGAAGGCGTCAGTTGGGGCGACACCACGGTACCCGCAGGCAGCTTCGTCAAGGGCGAACTGAAGTACCAGGTGGCAACGCTGGTCTACGACTACTCGGTGGTTGATGGTGATCGTTTCGACCTGGGCCTGCAGCTCGGTGCCGAGTACGCCAAGATCAGTGCCGACGCCTACGCCGATGTAGGGGATGTCTACCAGGGACGTTTCCTCAACGAGAAGGCCGACGGCATCGCACCGGTGGTTGGCGCGCGCTTGAGCTTCACGCCTTCGGAGCATTGGCTGATCAACCTGCAGGGCCAATACCTCAATACAAGCTGGGGCAACTTCGATGATTACAAGGGCGACCTCAGCCGCGCCAATGCGATCGTGCAGTACAACGTCAACAAGAACTTCGGCATTTTCGCCGGCTACGACTGGTTCAAGCTGGACGTGGACCAGAAGGGCAGCGATGGCGTCATCGGCCTGAAGCAGGAGTTCAAGGGCCCGGTGGCGGGCGTGAGCCTGTCGTTCTAAAAGCGCCCCTCCGGCAAGCGCGAGAGGCGCATGTAGTGCCGAGCCATGCTCGGCAGAGGCTTTACCGGCAAGGCCGCAAACGCAGCACCGCTGCGCCAAGCCCCCTCTTCCAAAGAACGGGAGCGCGGCATGTAGTGCCGAGCCATGCTCGGCAGAGGCTCTACCGGCAAGGCCGCAAACGCAGCACCGCTGCGCCCACAAGCACCCTCACCCCAACCCCTCTCCCGCATGCGGGAGAGGGGCTACACGCCCTAGGGCTGCAACAAGCGCCCGCCTTTCACCACCGCCGCCGGGCGCGTCAGCACCGCAACGTCCTGCAACGGATCGCCGTCGACCGCGAGCATGTCGCCGAAGCGCCCCACTTCCAACGCCCCGACGTCCGTCTGCCGCCCCAGTGCTTCGGCCGCATCAAGCGTCGCCGCACGGATCGCCTGCAACGGCGTCATGCCCCACTCCACCATCTTGCCGAACTGACGGGCGTTGTCTCCATGCGGGTACACACCCGCGTCGGAACCAAACACCATCCGCACGCCGGCCGCATGCGCATCGCGGAAGGTTTCGCGCTGCTTGCGTCCCACCTGCCGCTCCTTCTGCAGCGACTCGGCGAACAAGCCATTGTTCTCACCCTCGGCAAGGATGTAATCACTGCCGTAGATATCCATCGAAAACCAGGTGCCCTGCGCGCGCGCCAACTTGAATGACTCCGCATCGGCCAGGCTGGCATGCTCGATGGTGTCAGTACCGGCGCGGATGGCCGCGTTGATGCCGCTGCTGCCATGCGCATGCACCGCCACCTTCATGCCCAGCCGGTGCGCCTCCTCCACCAGCGCCTGCATCTCCTCCTGGCTGTATTGCTGCTCGCCCAGCGTCGTGCCCTTGGACATCACCCCGCCAGTGCCGCAGAACTTGATCACCTCGGCCCCGAATTTGCGCAGCTTGCGCACCGTGGCGCGGATCGCGTCCGGGCCGTCGGCCGCACCGGGATTGGGCACGGTCACCGATGGCGGCAGGCCACCACCGTCGCAATGCCCACCGGTAGCGCCAATCGCAAAGGTGGCCGGCACGATACGAGGCCCATCGATGTAACCGGCCTCGATGGCCTGCTTCAAGGCCACATCATCGAAGCCGGCCGAACCGAGATTGCGCACCGTGGTAAAGCCCGCGCGCAGCGTGCGCCGCGCATTGACCACGCCCACCACGGTCCAGAAATTGTCGGTGTATTCCAGCCCCTGGTAGCCGCCCAGGGTGGGATCGATGGTCAGGTGCACATGCATGTCGATCAGGCCCGGCAGCAGGGTGCGCGCGCCCAGGTCGATGTGCTCGGCACCGGCGGGCAGCGGATCGCCGGCGCGGCCGATGCGGCTGATCCTGCCATCGACGATCTCGATCTGCGGTTGCTGCACATAGCGGCCGCTGCGCACGTCCAACAGGCGTGCGGCACTGACCACGCTGGTTCCAGCGTGCGCCACCATGGATACACAAACACCGACAACGACCAGCGCAAGAGCTGGCACGCGCACTCTGGTTCGCATCCTCGTTCCCCGGGGCAATGGGTGACGTCAGGGTCCAGCGGCGCCAGCTTGCGCCAAGCCTGCGGGGTGGGCAACTGGCCAGGGACCGGAAACAAGCAACGCCCCGACAGGCGGGGCGTTGCTTGGAACTACCGACACCGCGACAGGGGCAGCCCGGCGTGCCCGGGATCAGTTCTGAGGTGGTGCCGCGGCAGGCGGCACCGGAAACATCTGCGTCGCCACGCAGATGTAATCGGCCAACGGCATCTGGCCGATGCCGGCGCGGCGCTGATCAACCTGCTCCGGCGCCTCCATCGGCTTGGCCTGCCAACGGCCATCGACTGCCAGGAGCTGGCTGCCATAGCGCTGCAGCTCGCCGCTGTTGACCAGTACGCGGTCGGTCAGCAACGCGAAATCGTGCGCCGATATCTCACCACGCTGCACCATGGGCTCAATGCTGCCCACTACCTGGCGCTGGAACGCGACGTCAGCATCGGCATGCTGCACCAGCAACCAGGCGGCGGAAACCGCATCGCTCCCGACCTGCGCTGCACTGGGCAGACCGCCATGCGTGGCCACGATCTGCTTGATACGCGGCAGATTTGCGGCATCCACTGCCTGCAGGTTCTCGACCATGGCCCGCGTCCACTCACCCTGGCGAGCTTCCTGGTCAACCTGTGCCATGTCCAGCAGCTGCTGGCGAAGTGCCGGCTCCGAATATCCTGCTTCGGTCTGCGCATTCCTGCGCGCTTGCGCGCGCAAGCCATCAGCCTCGACGAAAGGTGCCGCGCCAGGGCATTTCAGCAAGGCGGCGGCCAGCGCAGGGTCCTGCTCCCCTGCAATCGCCGGGCCGGCGAACAGCAGCCCAACCAACACCGTGATCCGCAACATTCCCTTGCTCCTTTTGACTGCCGAATACAGCGACGCCCCGGTGAGGGGGCGTCGTGTGGCTTACTTCTTCTTCGGGATATACAGATCGGTGATGGTGCCGTCGTAGATCTCCGAGGCCATCGCCACCGACTCGCTCAGGGTCGGGTGGGCGTGGATGGTGTGGCCGATGTCCTCGGCCTCGGCGCCCATCTCGATGGCCAGGCCGATCTCGGCCAACAGCTCACCGGCATGCACGCCGACGATGGCACCGCCGATCACGCGATGGGTTTCCTCGTCGAAGATCAGCTTGGTGAAGCCTTCGGTGCGAGCGATGCCGATGGCACGACCGCTGGCCGCCCACGGGAACTTGGCCACGCCGACCTTCAATCCCTTGGCCTTGGCCTCGGTCTCGGTGACGCCAACCCAGGCGATTTCCGGATTGGTGTAAGCCACCGACGGGATCACCCGTGCCACCCACTCCTTCTTCTCGCCGAAGGCGACTTCAGCCGCCAGCTTGCCCTCGTGCGTGGCCTTGTGCGCCAGCATCGGGTTACCGACGATGTCACCGATGGCGAAGATATGCGGCACGTTGGTGCGCATCTGCCGGTCGACCGGAATGAAGCCGCGGTCGGTGACTTCGACGCCGGCCTTGTCGGCATCGATCTTCTTGCCATTGGCCGAGCGGCCCACGGCAACCAGCACGCGATCGAAGGTGCCGCTTTCCATCGCCGGCTTTTCGCCTTCGGTAGCGGCCTCGAAGGTCACCGTGATGCCCTTCTTGTCGGCGCTAACGCCCGCAGCCTTGGTCTTCAGGTGCACCTCGATGCCCTGCTTCTTCAGGCGGTCGGCCAGCGGCTTGACCAAGTCCTTGCCGGCGCCCGGCATCAGCTGGTCCATGAACTCGACCACGGTCACCTTGGAACCCAGGGCGCTGTACACGGTGGCCATTTCCAGACCGATGATGCCGCCGCCGACGACGAGCAGCGAGCCCGGCACTTCGGCCAGCTCCAGTGCGTCGGTGGAGTCCATCACGCGCTTGTCTTCCCACGGGAAGTTGGGCAGCTTCACCGCCTGCGAACCGGCGGCGATGATGCACTGCTCGAAGCGCAGCAGCTGGGTCTTGCCGTCGTCGCCGACGATCTCCAGCTCATTGGCCGAGATGAACTTGGCCAGGCCATGCACGGTGCGGATCTTGCGCTGCTTGGCCATGCCGGCCAGGCCCTTGGTCAGCTGACCGACGACCTTTTCCTTGTAACCGCGCAGCTTGTCCAGACTGATCTTCGGCGCGCCGTACTCGATGCCGAGTTCGTCGGCATGGGCGGCGTGGTCGATGATTTCAGCGGCGTGCAGCAGGGCCTTGGACGGGATGCAGCCGACGTTGAGGCAGACGCCGCCGAGGCTGGCGTAACGCTCGATCAGCACGGTATCCATGCCCAGGTCGGCGGCACGGAAGGCGGCGGTATAACCGCCCGGGCCGGCGCCCAGCACCACGATGCGGCACTCGATGTCGGCGGTGCGGCCACTGGACGGCAGCGCCTTGGCGGCGACAGCCGGGTCCGGCGCGCGGTGCGACGGGGTCACCGGTGGCTTGCTGCCCGGGGCGGCCTTGGCCGCTGCCGGGGCGGCAGCGGCGGCGCCTTCCAGCACCACCACCACGTCGCCGACCGACAGCTTGTCGTCCAGCTTGACCTTGATTTCCTTGACCACGCCATCGGCCGAGGACGGCACTTCCAGCGTGGCCTTGTCCGATTCCAGCGTGACCAGGCCCTGGTCCTTCTTCACCGTGTCGCCGACGGCGACCAGGATCTCGATCACCGGCACGTTCTGGTAATCGCCGATGTCCGGCACCTTGACCTCGATCGGGCCGGATGCGGCTGGCGCAGCAGCGGCAACCGGTGCGCTGACGGCTGCCGGAGCGGCGGCCGCGGCAGGCTGTGCAGCCGGCGCAGGTGCGGCGGCAGGTGCCGGAGCTGCGACCGGGGCAGCGCCCTCGCCTTCAGCTTCCAGGATCACCACCACATCGCCCTCGGACAGCTTGTCGTCGAGCTTGACCTTGATTTCCTTGACCACACCCGCAGCCGAGGACGGCACTTCCAGCGTGGCCTTGTCCGACTCCAGTGTGACCAGACCCTGGTCCTTCTTCACCGTGTCGCCCACGGCCACCAGAATCTCGATCACCGGCACGTCGTTGTAGTCGCCAATGTCCGGAACCTTGATTTCAATCGTCGCCATTGTTTTCTCCTGTGGGCTCAGCCGGCATCGCCGACGAACCGGTCATGCATCTTGTCGAGCGCGCGTTCGATGTTGGCGTAGCGCTTCTCGTATTTTTTGTCTTTGCTATGGGCCAGCTCGATCAACAGCGCCGCCTGTTCCTGCAGCGCTTCAAGCTGGCCGCAACCCGGCCGCTGACCGCTGTAACGCTCGCCGTTGACGGTGAAGGACAGCACCTCGCCCTCGGTGACCGGCGCACGCGCGGCCACTTCCGGCGAAGCCAATGCCTTGCCCCAGACCTCGAGCAGACGCTGTGCCAGTGCATCGGGCAACGGTGCCTGGGCGAACTCGGGCTCCTGGTCGAGTTGCAGGTTGACGCCACCGCGACCGGCCGTCGTGCTCCAGTTGTAGATGCGCTTGTCGGCCATGCCGGCCAGCACCATCCACTGGCCGTTGCCGGCGTCGCGGCGCAGCAGCACCTGTGACTCCACGCCCCGGGCCGGCAGCACCAGCAGCGACAGGCCGTCTTCGGCCTGGCCGCCGAGCAGGCTGCTCGCCGCCTGGCCGTAGTTGCCCACCGCCGGCGGCCAACCCTGGCCGACCACCGGCTGGCACTGGCTGGCGGCCAGTGCCGGGCCCGTCAGGGCGGCCAACACCAGCGCCAACAAGGCGCGTCGCGGCGCCACTGGCATCACAGCAGCACGCGCCGCATGTCGGCCAGCACCTGCGACAGGTAGGTGGTGAAACGCGCGGCCAGGGCGCCGTCGATGACGCGGTGGTCATAGCTCAACGACAGCGGCAGCATCAGCTTCGGGGCGAATTCCTTGCCATTCCAGACCGGCTGGATCGAAGACTTGGAGACACCCAGGATGGCCACTTCCGGCGCATTCACGATCGGGGTGAAGGCGGTGCCGCCAATGCCACCCAGCGAGCTGATCGAGAAGCAGCCGCCGCTCATGTCGGCCGGGCCAAGCTTGCCGTCACGGGCCTTCTTGGCCAGTTCGCCGGTTTCCTGGGCAATCTGCACCACGCCCTTCTTGTCGACGTCGCGGATCACCGGCACGACCAGGCCGTTCGGGGTATCGGCGGCAAAACCGATGTTGAAGTACTTCTTCAGGGTCAGGTTCTCGCCGCTGGCATCCAGCGAAGCGTTGAACTCGGGGAACTTCTTGAGCGCGGCGGCGCTGGCCTTGATCAGGAAGGCGAGCATGGTCAGCTTGATGCCGGCCTTCTCGTTTTCCTTGTTCAGCGCCACGCGCAGCGCTTCCAGATCGGTGATGTCGGCCTGGTCGAACTGGGTGACGTGCGGAATCATCGCCCAGTTGCGGGCCAGGTTGGCGCCGGAGATCTTCTTGATGCGCGACAGCTGCACCACTTCGGTCTCGCCGAACTTGCTGAAGTCCACCTTCGGCCACGGCAGCAGGTTCAGGCCACCGCCGGCAGCCGCCGGGGCACCGCCACTGGCAGCAACACCGCCGGACAGCGCGCCCTTGACGAACTTCTGCACGTCGGTCTTGGTGATGCGGCCGCCCTTCTCGGTGCCCTTGACCTGCTGCAGGTCCACGCCCAGCTCACGGGCGAACACGCGCACCGCCGGGCTGGCATAGGGCACATTGGCCGGCAGCACGCCTTCGGCATTGAACTGCACCGGCGGGGTAGCCGGCTTGCTGGTGGTAACCGAGTCTTCCTGGGCGATCTCGCGCTGGGCCAGCTTGTCGGCGACCGGGGCAACCGCCACCGGCTCAACCTTGGCGCCGGTCTCGGCGGTGGCTTCAATCTTGGCCGGGGCGGCCGGGGCAGCAGCGGCAGCCGGCTTGGCGGCCTCTTCGCTCACCTCGATCAGGGCCACGACCTTGCCCTCAGACAGGCCGTCGCCAACCTTGACCTTCAGCTCCTTGACCACACCGGCGTAGGCCGACGGCACTTCCATCGTGGCCTTGTCCGATTCCAGCGTGACCAGCCCCTGGTCCTTCTTGACCGTATCGCCTACGGCGACCAGCACTTCGATCACCGGAATGTCGCTGTAGTCACCGATATCGGGGACAAGTGCTTCCTTGATTTCGGCCATGAAACTACTCCAGCAACAGTGAGGGAATCCTCTATTGTGGCGTTAGCGGGCCGCAGCGCCAACCGCTACAACTGAATTCGCCTGCGTATGTCCCCGGACAAGGGCATGCCATCCGAGCCAACAAGGCCGCAATGTCTGCTCCTGGACGCGTGTTCTGACTTGCCGGCTGTCCTGCCTGTCCTAGCCGGTCAAGCCCCTTGTTGCAGGCGTTACCACCCCATTGGGCGCATTCAACCACGCTTGCAGCACTTGCCATTGCCCGGTCAGGCGCGGCAACGACCATGCCGCATTGGCCGGGCTGGTCGACGCCAGGGCCAGCACCGGCAGCGCAGCCGCCAAAGGCGGCAAAGCGGGTGCGATCCATCGCTGGAACGCAGTGTGTGCCGCGGCACCATTACAGGCGATGGCCTGCAACTGCGGCAGGCCGGCGAGCAACGCCGGGATGGGGTTGGGCACTTCGCTGCCACGCACGATCGCCGTATCCAGGCTGCCGGCGCGCTGGCATTGCCCGATCACGTCCCACAGGCCGATACCCGATTGCTGCAGGCACTGCAGGCGCTGCGCATAAGGAAGCTGCGCATCGAAGCCACACAGCGCAGCCATCAGCGGCCAGAAGCGATTGCGTGGATGCGCGTAGTAGCGCGATTCATGCAGCGACATCGCGCCCGGCATCGAGCCCAGTACCAGCACGCGGCATGAGGTCGATAGCTGCGCGGGCAGGCCCTGCAACAATGCGCCACTCATCACGCGCACCACAACATCGTGAACGGAAATTTCTGTCGATGCTTCGTGTCCATGGGATCCCTCTGTTTTTCGCTGAACGCAATGGCACTGAAATCCCCTTGCGTTTAGAGCGATTCATCTTGCCATCGTTAGGGTTGCCTCGCCCCATCACGAGGGCCTAGATAACAGCGTAGTCCCGATCGCAATACGAGGAGTCAGTTATGCGTTCCATCAAAATTCTCAGCCTTGCCACGCTCAGCGCACTTGCGCTTTCCTCTACCGCATTCGCACAGGATGGCAATGGCGATACCGCATCGGGCAAGCATTTTGCCGTGGTCGGTGGCATCAGCCTGCTGCAGCCGAAGAACGATCCGATCGACGGCATTGGCAAGGTCGATGGCGGTCCGGCACCGACGATCAGCGCCAGCTACTACTTCAACGACAACTTCGCCGTTGAACTGTGGGGTGCCGCTGACAAGTTCGATCACCGCGTGCGCACCGATGGTGGCGCCAAGGTCGGCAGCGTCGAGCAGCAGCCGCTTGCACTGAGCGCGCAGTACCACTTCGGCCAGGCGGACAACGTATTCCGTCCGTTCGTCGGCCTGGGTTACTACGAGTCGAACTTCAGCAACGAGAAGATCGATGGCCTGAGCAGCACCGGCAATCACGTTGGTGTGGATACCGCCAAGGGCGCCATCGGCACCGTCGGCGTTGACATGAACATCAACTCGACCTGGTTTGCCCGCGCCGATGCGCGCTACATGCACGCCCGTCCTGACCTGCGCGTCGCCGGCCAGAACGCTGGCGAGCTGAAGCTGGATCCGTGGACCGTTGGCTTCGGCCTGGGTGCACGCTTCTAAGCGACTATGTTCCTGGCAATACCGTTGTAGATGCAATGCAGCGCTTGCAAATGAAACACGGGCCGTTCGCGGCCCGTGTTTTTTTTGGGTGTCCCCCTCTCCCCAACCCCTCTCCCGCGAGGGGAGAGGGGCTTGGAGCACAGCGAGTGCAAGCATTCCCAGTGACTGCAACAAAAGCAGCTGTTGCTGTTGCGCTGCAGTTGCGTTGCTGTTGTTGCTGTTGCTTTCGCCCCTCTCCCCCCGCGGGAGAGGGGTTGGGGAGAGGGGGCAGCTTTCCACGCAAACTAAGGGCTGCCGTCATCACCCCACTGCAGCGCCAGGTAATCGAAGTTGTGCTGCAGCCGCGGCTTGACCACGTCGAAGAATGGCGACACATCGAAATCGCGCGGCGTGTACAGGCTGTAGTTGCGGATGTGCAGGATCTCCTGCGACTGCTCGGCGCCGCCCACCTGCGCAAGCACCGTCTCGATCTCCGGCAGGATCGGGTAGCGGATCGACTCGAAGGCCTGCGCCAACAAGGTCGAACAGATGGCCTTGGTTGGCTCACCACTGCCCAACGCGATCAGCCGACGGCGCATATGTCCCGGTACTGGCGGCTGCCGGATCAGGAATCGCGCCAGGTCGAAGACATTCTTCAGGTCGTAGCTATAACCCAGGCGTGCACGCATGAAGCCGACCAGTTGATCCACCACCGCCGGTGAAAGGCCCTGCGGACGGCAGATACGGGTGTGCTGATTGGCGAACTCGCTCAACGGAATGCGGCGCACGCCCTGCTCCACATCCACGTCGATCAGCATCGGTTGCGGTTTGCCACCTTCGAGCAAGGGCTCCTCGCCGATATACAGCGCCGCATGCGACCAGGTGGACTGGCTCAGGTACTTGATGGCCGTGGAGAAGCGGCTATTGCCCTCCACCAGCAGCACATCGCCACGGCGCAAGGTGCGCAACAACATCGCCGGGTCGCTGGTCGACGGCCGCATCTGGTTGCGACGCGGCTGCGCCAGGAAGTGCGCCAAACGGCGCCCAAAGAACTGCAGCACTCCCATCCACGATCTCCGAATCTGCTTCGCTCAGACTAGCCGGGACAGCCCCCACTCGCCATCGGGTACGGGCTCAGCGAGGACTGCGGTCAAACTGACGATAGCGCTGATGATGACGTACCCTGCGCCGCAGCAACCAGGCATACATGCCGGCATAACCGAGCAACAGGGCCGCCATCGCCAGCAGACCGGCATGGCTGAGCCAGCCCGTGTCCGGCCATGGCACGCCGTTCACCGATGCCTGCCAGCCCTGCACCATGCCGGCGACCACACGCACCACGATCATCGCGGTCAATGCCAACACCAGCCAGGTGTTGGGCTTGTAGTGCAACGCCTCCGGGCCAGGCTCGAAGCGGGTCAGGTAGTGGCCGAGCACGCCGACCAGGAGGCCTGCCAGCCAACCCAGCGCGGCGTAACTCCAGGCGCCGGACCACCAGAAGCCGGCGACCCCGGCAAACACCGCGAACATGCCGGTGGATACCAGCGTTGCCCAGAAGTTGAAGGTGATCAGCCAGGGCCGCGCCTGCCGCCGCGCACCGCCACTGCGCACGCGTTGCCACAGCGACAGCGGCATCAACAGCAGCAGGATCGCGACGAAAACCAGTATCGCCAGCGGCAGAGCGAAAAGCACAGGCATGGGGACTGATCCAAGGATGCAGGCCCAGAGAGTACGCCATGCCGGATACCGGTAGTGCCGAGCCATGCTCGGCAAAAGCCTTACCGGCATTCCCAACCCGTAATGCCGAGCCATGCTCGGCAGAAGCCTGACCGACATTCCCGACCTGTAGTGCCGAGCCATGCTCGGCAGAAGCCTGACCGTCATTCCCAACCCGTAGTGCCGAGCCATGCTCGGCAGAGGCCTTACCCGGATACCAAACCTGCAGGAGCGGCGTAAGCCGCGAAGCAAGCGCACTTTCGGATCGCAATGTCGCGGGCTCCGGTGGCGATATCAGCTTCGCGGCTTACGCCGCTCCTACATGGATGTTACCGGGAGAGCCTCTGCCGAGCATGGCTCGGCACTACCGTGCGATCCCGGCCCAGCGGTGACGCTTAGAACGCTGGCAGTACCGCGCCCTTGTACTTCTGCTCGATGAAGGTCTTCACTTCCGGGCTGGTCAGGGCCTTGGCCAGCTTCTGCACGCGGGCGTCGTCCTTGTTGTCCGGGCGTGCGACCAGGAAGTTCACGTACGGCGACTGGCTGCTTTCAATCGCCAGTGCGTCCTTGGTCGGATTCAGGCCGGCATCCAGCGCGTAGTTGGTGTTGATCAGGGCCAGGTCGACCTGGTCCAGCACGCGCGGCAGCATCGCCGAGTCCAGCTCACGGAACTTGAGCTGCTTCGGGTTCTCGGTGATGTCACGCTGGGTCGACAGCGCGTTGCTCGGGTCCTTGAGCTTGATGACGCCAGCGGTGTCCAGCAGGATCAGCGCTCGGCTGTTGTTGCTGGGGTCGTTCGGGATAACCACGTCGGCACCGTTGGGCAGTTCGGCCAGCGACTTGAAACGACGGGAATAGGCACCGAAAGGCTCGATATGCACGCCGGTGACGGTGACCAGGTCGGTCTTGCGGTCCAGGTTGTAGGCCTTCAGGTAAGGTTCGGTCTGGAAATAGTTGGCGTCCACCTGCTTCTGCACCAGCTGGTCGTTGGGCTGCACGTAGTCGTTGAACACGCGCACGTCGAGCTTGACGCCCTCCTTCTCCAGCAACGGCTTGACCACTTCCAGGATCTCGGCGTGCGGCACGGCAGTCGCGGCGACCACCAGCTTGGACTCGTCGGCGGCAGGCTTGGCGCAGGCCGACAGGGCCAGCACGGCGGCAATCAGGGGAAAGCTGAGCAGTTTGTTCATCGGTAACGTGATCCCGTGGGGAAGGATGGTGTGGACATACGCTAACAGGCCGGCGCGCTGCGCGCCGACCCTGCGGTCATTCCATTACTTGCGGCTGTAATGCGTAACCAGTCGGTCGCCGAGCATCTGCAGCAGCTGCACCAACACCAGCAGCAGCACCACGGTCACCAGTGCCACGTCGGTATGCGAGCGCTGGTAGCCATCGCGGAAGGCCAGGTCGCCGAGGCCGCCGGAGCCAATCGCACCGCCCATTGCAGTGAAGCCGATCAGCGCGATGGTGGTGACGGTGGCGCCAGCGATCAGGCCCGGTCGCGCTTCCGGCAGCAACACCTTGAAGACCAGTTGGCGGGTGGTCGCGCCCATCGCCTGGCTGGCTTCGATCACGCCACGGTCGACTTCACGCAACGCGGTTTCAACCAGGCGCGCGTAGAACGGTGCAGCGCCCACCACCAACGGCAGGATGGCGCCACGCACACCCAGCGAAGTGCCCATCATCGCCAGCGTCACCGGGATCAGCACGATCATCAGGATGATGAAGGGCACCGAGCGCAGCAGGTTCACCAGCAAGGCGGTGATGCCGTAGACCAGCGGCTTGCGGTGCAACTGCGGCGAGCCGGTCAGGAACAGCAGCACGCCCAGCGGCAAACCAATCGCCAGGGTCAGCGGCAGCGAGCCCGCCAACATCAGCAAAGTGTCTATGGTGGCCTGGCCGATATCGGCCCACTTGCCCGCATCCAGGTGGCGGAAGAAGCCTTCGGCGGCAGTTGCAATGATCATCGGCGCAGCTCCTCGACGTGCACGCCGGCAGCGACGAAGGCCGCCTGCGCGGCATTCTGGTCGCCGCCCACCAGGGACACGGTCAGCTGGCCGTAGGGCGTGTCCTTGATGCGGTCGATACGGCCGGTCAGGATGTTGTAGTCCACTCCGGTGTCGCGGGCGATGCGCCCCAACAGCGGCTCATAGGTGCCATCGCCGAGGAAGGTCAGGCGCACGATGCGGCCACCGACGGCGGCGTAATCGCGCAGCTGCTCGCCTTCGTCCACATGCTCGGATTCGGAGACGAAACGGCGCGTGGTCGGGTGCTGCGGGTGCAGGAATACCTCGGTGACCGGGCCCATTTCCACCATGTGGCCGGCATCGAGCACCGCAACGCGGTCGCAGACGCGGCGGATCACATCCATCTCATGGGTGATCAGCACGATGGTCAGGCCCAGCTCGCGGTTGATCTTGCCCAGCAATGCCAGCACCGAGGCGGTGGTCTGTGGATCCAGCGCACTGGTGGCCTCGTCGCACAGCAGGATCTGCGGGCGCGTGGCCAGCGCGCGGGCAATGCCGACACGCTGCTTCTGCCCGCCGGACAGCTGCGAGGGGTACTTGGCTGCATGCGCTTCCAGCCCAACCATACGCAACAACTCGGCGACACGGGCATCGATCTCGGCCTTGGGCGTACCAGCCAATTCCAGCGGGAAGGCCACGTTGGCAGCCACGGTACGTGCCGACAACAGGTTGAAATGCTGGAAGATCATGCCGATGCGCCGGCGCAGCGCACGCAGGCCGTCGGTGTCCAGCGCGGTGGCGTCCTGGCCATCGATCAGCACCCGGCCGCCGCTCGGCTCCTCGAGCCGGTTGATCAGGCGGATCAGGGTCGACTTGCCGGCACCGGAGTGGCCGATGATGCCGAACACTTCGCCGGCCTGGATCTTCAGGTCGAGCGGATGCAGCGCGGTGATCGCGCGGCCGTCGACGGCATAAGCTTTCTGCAGGTGCTGGAACTCGATCACTGCCAGGGCAACCGGAGGGCATAAGAAGGGGGCGTGCAGCCTAGCAGCGCCGGGCCGTCGGCGCGCGTGCCGCAAACCGGAATCTTATTCCTTTTGGTTCTAAGTGAAACCAGTCGGGCCTGGGGTAATGCCCTTTGTGGGAGCGGCGTGAGCCGCGAGGCAGATAAACCACCAGATCGCGGTAGTGGCTGTTCATCTGGCATCGCCAGCTTCGCGGCTGGCGCCGCTTGAGCCGGCCGGTGAAGCCCCTGCCGAGCATGGCTCGGCACTACGCCCACCTTTGGCCAAGCCAAGGGGAGGACTGGGGAGGGGTAGGCTTTCAGGGATGATCGATCTGATCCGGCCGCTGCGCCCGCTGCACGCGTTCACGGTGCAGCAGGTACAGGCCACTGGCGACGATGATGCCGGCGCCGATCCAGGTCCAGCGGTCGGGCAGCTTCTGCCAGAGCAGCACGTCCCAGCCGATCACCCAGACCAGGCCGGTGTATTCCAGTGGCGCGATCATCGAGGCCTGGCCCAGCTGGAACGCGCGGGTCAGCGCGATCTGCCCCAGCGCCCCGGCCAGGCCCATGCCAGCAATCAGCGCAGCGTGCTTCCACTGCAGCGGCTGCCATTGCGGCCAGGCCAACAGGCCAGCGCCGATCGCCATGATCAGCAGGAACCACACCACCATCGACTGCGGGGTATCCGTACGGGTCAGCAGGCTGACCGTGACCGCCGCGATTGCATAAGCCGTCGCCGCCAACAACACCATCAGGCCCGGGAACGAGATGAACCCGTCCACGCCCGGGCGCAGCACCACCAGCACGCCGATCAGGCCGATGCCGATGGCCACCCAACGGCGTGGCCCCACGTGCTCACCCAGCAAGGGCACCGACAATGCCGCCACCAGCAAGGGCGCGACGAAGTAGATCGTGTAGGCGGTGGACAGCGACAAGGTGCGCAAGGCATAGACAAAGCAACCGATCATCACCATGCCGAGCACGCCGCGCAGCAGATGCAGGCCCCAACGCACCGGGATGATCGAGCGCGGCCCGGCGGTGGCAAGCACCCATACAAGGACAAACGGCAACGAGGCGGCACCACGCAGCATGGTGACCTGCAAGGTGGGATAGCTGCTGGACAGCATCTTCATGCCGGCGTCCATGCAGGAGAAGAACGCGACGGCAGCCAGCATCCAGACGATGGCACGCACGGGGGATTTGGTAGGCGACATGCTCCCATTATCCGCTGCCCGGGCCCGGCTTGCAGACTGCCACCGGTAATGGTCGATGCTATGTTCTGGCCATCTGCAGCTGGGGCCCGAACATGCGCAAACCACTGAAGCACCCAAGCACCACGCCTCGCTTGCTGCGCCTTGCGCCGCTACTGCTCGCTGTATTGCCCTGGAGTGTCGCCGCCGCGCAGGCACCCAGCGCCGAAGCACTGGCACAGTTGGATGGCTTTGCGCTGGGGCTGCAGGCCGCCGGGCAGTTCTCGGGCACGGTGTTGATCGCCAGCGGCGATGACGTGGTCTTCGAGAAAGCCTATGGCACGCGCGATGAGCAGCAGGAAACACCGCTGCAGGTAAATGACCGCTTCAACCTGGCCTCGGCCGGCAAGATGTTCACCAGCGTGGCGATCCTGCAGCAGATCGCCGCCGGTCGCCTCAGCCTGGACAGCAAAGTCGGTGAGGTGCTCAAGGACTACCCCAACCGCCAGTTCGCCAATGAGGTGAGCGTGCGCCAGCTGCTGACACATAGCGCCGGTGCAGGGGATATCGATGAACTGTTTGGTGCAGAACACAGTGCCGATCGCGCGCGCCTGCGCAGCTTGGAGGACATGGTCGCGCTGCATGCCGGGCGAGCACCGGAGTTCGCGCCTGGCAGCGCGCAGAAGTACGGCAACTTCGGCTACCTGGTATTGGGGCGGATGCTGGAAGTCCTCTCCGGACAGGATTTCGAGAGCTACATCCGCCAGCACGTGCTGCAAGCGGCCGGCATGCAACATACCGGCTTCGTGGCTTGCGACGACCCCGCCGCCGATCTGGCACGGGCCTATGTGGAGGTGGATGGCAAGCGCGTGCGCAACTGCGCCACCCAACCCAGCCGTGGCCTGCCCGCCGGCGGCGAAGTCGGCAACGCGCGTGACATGTTCCGTTTCGTGCAGGCCTTGAATGCCGGCAAACTGCTGCCAGCAGCGCTGTTCGAACAAGCCACCCAGACCCAGCGCGAGTTCATGGGCCTGGGCTTTTTTGCCACCGGCTACGGCAAGGACGTGCCGGCCCGCGACTTCCGCTGGGGCCATGGTGGCAGCACCGACGGTATCTGCACCGACGTGCGCCATTACCCGGCAACCGGCGAGACGGTGATCGTGTTGTCCAACAAGGATGCACCGGCCTGTTTTGCGGTTTCCGGCCTGCTGCACGCGCAATGGAAGCAGCCGTGAACGAAAATCCCGCCAACGGCAGCTGCCGGCTCGTCGCACCTGCATCGGCTCCTAACGAATCTTTCCCAACCCCCATGCAAGGATGCGCGCCGATGAAACCTCGCACGACACTATTGCTGGCCGCCTCACTGAGCCTGGCCACCCTCGCCGCCCCGGCATTCGCGCAACCGGCCTGCAGCCCGCGCTATCCGCCGCCGACCACCATTGCCGCCATGTTCGACATGGCCGCGGTCACCGCCGATACGCTCGACGCCCTGCCCGGCGTGGATGTGGCTATCGCTGCGCGCGGCGGCCAGGACCTGAGCAAGTACGGGCTGCGCCACAGCCACCTCGCCTTCCTGGTGCGCAACGACAGCGGCAGCTGGGACGTAGTGCACCTGCTCAACCGCTGCAAGACCGACAGCTCGGACCTGTATCGCGAAGGCCTGGTCAACCTGGTCGGCGAGAGCTCGATCACCACCGACCTGCGCGTCGGCATTCCTACGCCAGAAGTACGTGCTGCACTGAAGACCCTGCTCGCCGGTGCCGCGCCACAGGCACGCGCACTGCATGAGCCGCGCTACAGCATGCTGGCCTACCCCGGCAGCAGCGAGTACCAGAACTCCAACCAATGGATCCTGGAAGTCGCCGCGGCGGCAATGGCGCGGGCCGCAGACGATGCCCCCCTCGCTGACCGCGATACCGCCTTGGCCTGGCTCAAGCAGAAAGGCTATACGCCATCACGCATGCACATCGGCATCGGCAAGCGGCTGGGCGCACGCTTCCTTGCCGACAACGTGGCGGTCACCGACCACCCGGCCAGCGAGCGCATTTCCGGCAACTACTCGGTGGTGACTGTCGAGTCGGTGTTCGACTTCCTGCACCGTAGCGGTGCGCTGGAGCGCGAACTCGCCGTTGCCCACCAGACACCCCTACCGGCGATGGCCGGAGGCAACAGGCAAGCCCCCATGCCACAACAGGAAGTCACGCCATGAACCACTTGATCAAGAGCAGTGCCCTCGCCTTTGCCGTCACCCTTTCCCTGGCCGTGGCTCCAGCCCAGGTGCGGGCCGGCGAACCTCACCTCAATGGCTCCGAGGTCTCGATGCTGGTGACCGGCTCCAGCGTGGTGATGGTGGTGTCCGGCCCCATCTTCCTGTCCGCCGCAGGTGTGCGCGGCGCGGCCGACATGTCCAAGGAATCCAGCGAACGCCGCGACGAAAAGCGCCGCGCCAGTGCCGGGAAACTGCCGGATCTGGAGGTCAAATCCGTGGATACCGCCGCCGATGGTGGTCGTCGCGTCGTTCTCGAAGACCCTGCGAACGTCGAGAACCGCGCGACCCTGCAGTGGCCAAAGCGCGAGGATGACCCGGCTGCAGGTTTCACCGTGGGTACGAAGATCGCGTTCCAGCCCAGCCCGCAAGGTGCAGGCTGGATGCTGCGCAACCCGGAAGGTGCGGCGCTGGCGTTCGTGCCCACCATCGAGGCGGTGGATGAAAGCCGCACCGGCACGCTTTGATTTTTTATTCGCGGTACTTGAGGAACGCCCCCATGAAATCAACGTTTTCCCTGTTGGCCTGCGGCGCAGCCATCAGTGCGCTGTTGGCAATCGCACCCGCTTATGCCGGTGACGGCTTGAATCGATCCGAGGTCTCCACGCTGGTGACCTCGGCCGGCGCATCGATGCTGGTGTCCGCCCCCTTGCTGCTGGCCGCATCGGTTGCCGACAAGTCGTCCACGGCCTCCACTGGACGCCAGGCAGGTCGCATCAGCGCCGGCCCGCTGCCGGACATGAAGGTCGAAGCGATTACCGAGGATGCCGATGGCGGCCGCAGTGTCGCGCTGGCGGATCCCCTGGATGCGGCCAACACCGCATCACTGCATTGGCCGCAGCGCGAGGACAACCCGGCCGCCAATTTCGTGCTCGGGCAGACCGTGGCGTTTACACCGAGCCCACAGGGTGCGGGTTGGATGTTGCGTGCGGAAGATGGTGCGGTGCTTACCTTTGTACCGGCGATTGAGGCGGCGTCGGTAAGTCATAGCGGGAAGCTTTGAGGGTGTAGTGCTTTGAGGCTGTGGTGCTTGAAGGCTGCAGATCGTAGAAAAGTCTGATGCCTCCCTTCTCCCGCAAGCGGGAGAAGGTGCCCGAAGAGCCTGCCCCCGCGAAGGCGGGGGGCGGATGAGGGTTTTTTGGCTTTGGCTTTGGCTTGGGCGTTGGGCTTTTGCTTCTTGAAGCCTCTATACAAGCCCGGCCAAACGCACAGGCAAAAGCCACCCTCACCCCAACCCCCGCTCCGCGCCCCGGCCCTTGCGCTGGCGCAAGGTCGTTCGAATGGCTGCGAACCTTTGGTTCGCAAGCAGCCCTTCTCACCCCGCGTGCGGGAGAGGGGCTCTGGGTCTCTGGATCGCAGGCTGTATGCACGCCTGCCGCCTTGACATCCGTCTCGGCCACAGCCGCTACAATGGCCACTGACCTGCCCTCCCGGGCACGGCCCTTCCCCTCCTCTATCGATGCAGTGCCTGGCGGCGCTGCCTGCGCCCGTTCATGTCCTCACATCCGTCCATCCGCTTCGCTCCGCTGACCCCAACCTCACTATTGCTGGCCGTGCTGGCAATGGGGGCCGTGGTGCTGGGCTCGAACGTGCTGGTGCAGTACCCGATCAATGACTGGCTCACCTGGGGCGCGTTCAGCTACCCGATCGCCTTCCTGGTCAGCAATCTGATCAACCGCCGCTTCGGCCCGCAGGCCGCACGCCGCGTTGCCTGGGCCGGTTTTGCGGTGGCGGTGGTACTGTCGGTGTGGATTGCCACGCCGCGCATCGCGGTTGCCTCGTGCTCGGCCTTCATCGTCGCGCAGTTGCTGGACATCACCGTGTTTGACCGGCTGCGCGCCGGCAACTGGTGGCGTGCACCGATGGTGGCCACCACCTGCAGCGCCACCGTCGATACCGCCATCTTCTGGTCCATCGCCTTTGCCGGCTCGCAGCTGCCGTGGGTCAGCTGGGCCGCAGGCGACCTGGCAGTGAAGCTGGCCATCGGCGTCTGCCTGCTGGCCCCGTTCCGCGCCCTGCTGTGGAAAATGGCGCCTTTGAAGGCAGGAACCAGAAGTTAGGAACTAGAAACCAGTAGAGCCGGAGCCAGCAGCTGGGAACCAGTGACCTGCGGCTTCGCCCTCTCTACGTCGCTGGTTCCCTGATCTCTGGTTCCTGGCCTTTCGCCAGCGGGAAAGGCAGGCCCTGGGCAATTGCCGCGGCCGTGATGGCCGCGCAGGCAGCCTCGATTTCAGGTGTGGGCGTGGCAATGCGCGGGCGCCGGTCCAGGGTGCAGGACAGGCCCACGTCCAGCAGCGTGGCATGCGCGTCGTGCAGGGCCACCGCGGTATCGCCCGGCAACCAACCGGCGGCGGCCAGCGCGGCGATCAGGAATGGCGTCTCGCGCGGCTCGCATAGTGCCGGGTGATGCTGGGCCTGCGACAACACGCCGGTCTGCAGCACGAACTCCAGGTCCACCAGCCCACCTGCGCCCTGCTTCAGGTCCAGCCGCGCCGCGTCACTGCGGTCCAGCTCGGCCCGCATGCGCGCGCGCATCTTCAGCACGTCACCGAACAACGTGCCCTGATCGCGCCCGCGGCCCAGGGTGCTGCTGCGTACCTGCTCGAAATCGGCCAGCAGCGAGGCATCACCGGCCACCCCACGGGCACGCACCAGCGCCTGATGCTCCCAGGTCCAGGCGCGCTCGCGCTGGTATTCGGTATAGCTGGCCAGCGACGACACCAGTGCGCCCTTGCCGCCGTCCGGGCGCAGCCGCACGTCGATGTCGTACAAGCGGCCGGCGGCAGTCACCGCGCCGAGCAGGGCCATCACCTTCTGCGCCAGACGCGCGAACCAGCGGCCGGGGTCCAGCGGGCGCGGGCCGTCGCTGGCCTCTACGCCGGCCGGACTGTCATACAGGAATACCAGGTCCAGGTCCGAGCCGAACCCCAGCTCGACGCCGCCCAGGCTGCCGTAGCCGATGATGGCAAAGCGCCCGGCGGGGATTTCACCGTGGACCTGGCGCATGTCGGCCAGCGCCATCTGCAATACCGTCACCACCACCGCATCGGCCAGTTGCGCCAGCTGGCGGGTGCAATCCACCGCGCGTTGGCGGCCATCGTGGAACGCCAGCGCCATGCGGAAGCTCAGCGCAAGGCGTACTTCGTTGAGCGCGCGCAGGGCGGCTTCCGGGTCGTCGATGGCCAACGCGCTGGCGCAGGCGTCGTGCATCTCCTGCGCCTCCGGCATGGGCCCGGCCACGCGCGTGTCCAGCAACTCATCCAGCAACAGCGGGAAGGCCACCAGCCGCTCGGACAGCAGGGCGCTGCGCGCCAACACGTTGACCAATCGCGTCAACGCACTGGGCTGCTCGTCCAGCAACGCCAGATAGCTGGTGCGGCGCAGGATGGACGCCAGCAGGCCGAGCACGCGGCGCAGCGCGGCGTCGGGCTGGGGCGAGCGGGTGGCGGCGTGCAGCAGCGCCGGCAGCACCCGGTCCAGGCGCGCGCGGGCGCTGTCGGACAGCGACTTCACCCCCAGCGACTGGGCAAACTCGCGCAACGATTGGTCAGCGCCATTGGCGTCAGCAAAGCCGGCCTCGGCCAGCACCTCGGCGCTGCCGCCGCCAGGCAATACCCGCCAATAACTGGACAGCACGTCCGGCGCCGCCTGGCCCTGGCGCGGCGCCAGCAGTGCCCCGAATTCGACGCTGACGCGCTCGCGCTGTTCGTTCAAGGCTGCAAGCAAGGCCTCCCAGTCCGGATAACCCAGCCCAAGCGCGATGCGGAGGCGATCCAGCGGATCGTTGGGCAAGCAATGGGTCTGTGCATCACGCAGCATCTGCAGGCGGTTCTCCACGCGGCGCAGGAAGCGATAGGCCTGGATCAGGTCATCACCATCGCTGGCCGCCATCTGCCCGCCGTCGACCAGCGCGCGCAGTGCCGGCAACAGGCGGCGCTCGCGCAGGGCCGGCTCGCGGCCGCCACGGATCAGCTGCAGTGCCTGCGCCAGGAACTCGATCTCGCGGATGCCACCGGGGCCGCGCTTGATGTCGTCCAGCCGGTCCTTGCGCGCGACCTCGGCGGTGATCGCCGCCTTCATCTCGCGCAGGCCATCGAGTGCGGTGAAATCAAGGTAGCGGCGGTAAACGAACGGCCGCAGCGTCTCCAGCCAGGCCTCACCGGCAGCGATGTCGCCGGACACCGCGCGCGCCTTGATCCAGGCGTAGCGCTCCCAATCGCGACCTTCGCGCTGGAAGTACTGGTCCATGCCGGCGAACGACAGCGCCACCCGCCCGGCGCTGCCGAACGGGCGCAGGCGCAGATCGACGCGGTGACTGAAGCCTTCGGCGGTGGTTTCATCAAGCAGCCGCGCCAAGCGCTGGCCCAGGCGCGCGAAGTACTCCTCGGCAGCCAGCGGACGGGCGCCATCGGACTCGCCGTTGTGCGGATAGGCATAGACCAGATCGATATCGGAGGAGAAGTTCAGCTCGCCGCCGCCGAGCTTGCCCAGCCCGAACACCACCAGCCGCTGTGCGCTGCCATCGGCGTCGCGGACCACGCCATGACGGCTGGCGAACTCCTGCTCCAGCGCGTCCAGGCCCAGCTGCAGGCATTCCTCGGCCAGGCGGGTGGCGCCCGCCAGGGTGGCATCGACATCGTCGAGTTCGAGCAGATCGCGCCAGATCAGCCGGGTCGAGGCGGCGGCGCGGTAGCGGCGCAGCTGGGTCGGCCAGGCCGTGGGCTGCAACGGGTCCAGCATGGGTAATGGCAGTGGCGCGGGATCGGCCTGGGCCAATAGTTGCAGCAGTTCCGGCTGCCGGCACAGGGTATCGATGGCGAAATCGCTGGCAACCGCCAGTTGCCGCAAACCGGCCTCGAATGCGGGCGAGAGCGGCCATTGCACCGGATCCGGCGCGGCCAGCTTCAGTCGGGCCAAGGCGCGTTCGATTACAGGCTGAACAGATTCAGGTGCTGCGGGGGCGATTTGGTTCATCCGCCGATTCTGGCATCCGCGGGCCAGCGGTCGCCATCTCCGCCGATCAGGCAATAAAAAAGCCCGCTGACAGCGAACTATCAGCGGGCTTTGCTCCCTCCCCCACGTCGGGATGCAGGGCGATCCTGCGGGCTGCGCGAACAACTTGCACGCTGCAGTGCAAAACAATACTGGGGAGTACAAGAGCACTGGAACCGCAAAGACCATCCCACCAAGGTAGAACCCCCCTGTTCACCCCGATCCGCGATAATCAGCCATCCCCCCAACAAACCGTAGTCGTCATGTCTGTCGAACGCATCCTGGACCCGCGCCTGCGCGACCGCATCGTTTCCGCCGAACAAGCCGCAGCCTTCATCCAGCCCGGCGAAACCGTGGCCATGAGCGGCTTCACCGGTTCCGGCTATCCCAAGGCGGTGCCGCTGGCGCTGGCACAGCGCATTGAAGACGTGCACGCCGCAGGCCAGCCGTTCAAGATCAAGCTGATGACGGGCGCGTCGACCGCACCGGAACTGGATGGTGCGCTGGCCAAGGCCGATGCCATCGCCATGCGCATGCCGTTCCAGACCGACCCGGATGCACGCAAGCGCATCAACGAAGGCAAGCTCGATTACATCGACATCCACCTTTCCCATGTCGCCCAGCACGTGTGGTTCGGTTTTTACGGTGAGATCGACACGGCGGTGATCGAAGTCTCGGCGATCCGCGAAGACGGTTCGCTCGTGCCCTCCACCTCGGTCGGCAACAACAAGACCTGGCTGGACCTGGCCAAGAAGGTGATCATCGAGGTCAACGAGTGGCAGCCCGCGGATATCGAGGGCATGCACGACATCTACTACGGCACCGCGCTGCCGCCGCACCGCAAGCCGATCCCGCTGATCCATGCCAACGACCGTATCGGCCAGACCACGCTGAGCGTGGACCCGGACAAGATCGTGGCGGTGGTGCGCACCAACGGCCCGGACCGCAACAGCCCGTTCAAGCCGATCGATGAGGACAGCCGCCAGATTGCCGGCTATCTGATCGAGTTCCTCAAGCACGAAGTGGCCAAGGGCCGCCTGCCGGCCAACCTGCTGCCGTTGCAGTCGGGGGTGGGCAATATTCCCAATGCGGTGCTGGCCGGCCTGGCCGAAAGCGGCCTGCGCGGCCTGACCTCGTTCACCGAGGTGATCCAGGACGGCATGCTGGACCTGCTCAAGTCCGGTGTACTGGATTACGCCTCGTGCACCGGTTTCGCGCTGAGCCCGGAAGCCAACGAGGAGTTCAAGCGCAACATCAAGTTCTACCGTGAGCGCATCATCATGCGCACGCAGGAGATCTCCAACCATCCGGAACTGGTGCGCCGCCTGGGCTGCATCGGCATGAACGGCATGATCGAGGTGGACCTGTACGGCAACGTCAACTCCACCCACGTGATGGGCAGCCGCATCATGAACGGCATTGGCGGTTCGGGTGACTTCACCCGCAACGGCTTCCTGTCCACCTTCCTGAGCCCGTCGACGGCCAAGGGCGGTTCGATCTCGGCGATCGTGCCGATGGTCAGCCATGTCGACCACACCGAACACGATGTCTCGATCATCGTCACCGAGCAGGGCCTGGCCGATCTGCGCGGCCTGCCGCCGCGTGCGCGGGCGCGCCAGGTGATCGACAACTGTGCGCACCCGGATTACCGCGACCAGCTCAACGACTACTTCGACCGCGCCTGCCGCGACAGCTACGGCAAGCACACCCCGCACCTGTTGCCCGAAGCCCTGTCCTGGCACCAGCGCTACATCGACACCGGCAGCATGAAGGCCTGAGACCAGCCCTGTAGTGCCGAGCCATGCTCGGCAGGAGCTTTACCAGGAAAGCCCGATCTGTAGTGCCGAGCCATGCTCGGCAAGGGCTTTACCAGGAAAGCCCGATCTGTAGTGCCGAGCCATGCTCGGCAAGGGCCTTACCAGGAAGCTCCGATCTGTAGTGCCGAGCCATGCTCGGCAGGGGCTTTACCGGGAGAGCTTCTGCCGAGC
>NZ_JBXFWM010000049.1:0-33333 GCF_056856655.1 Stenotrophomonas sp. STEN033 | reverse complement strand
GGGTTACCGGCGCATCTTCTCGCGCTTCGAGAAACTCGATCTCATGTTCCTCGGCTTCATCAGCTTCGTGCTTGTCGCAGATGGACTGAGAATGTGTTAACAGGCCCTAGTCCAGACAACGAAGTTCCTGTTCCACGATCACCTGGGCAGCTTGATCCGCATCGCCAACAGCGATGGCAGCGTGGCCGAGGCGCTCGACTACGCCACCTTCGGGGCGCGTCGTGCCGTCGGAAATCCAGCCGGAAGCGGCACTTCGTCAACGAACACGCCGCGCGGCTTTACCGGACACGAGTACGTGGACGGCACGGACGTGATCCACATGAACGGCCGCATCTACGATGCGAAGCTGGGGAGGTTCCTGCAGGCCGATCCGCTGATCCAGGCGCCGACCAACGGCCAGAGTTGGAACGCCTACACCTACGTGTTCAACAACCCACTGGTGTACACCGACCCGACCGGTAATTTCAGCCTGCGGCAGGCGCTGGGGCTGATCATCGCCATCGTGGGCACGATCTTCATGCCGTACCTGGCACCGGTGTTCACCAAGCTGGGGGCGGCGATGCTGGTGGGCTTCGTCAGTGGCTATGTAAGCACGGGGACGCTACAGGGCGGTCTGTTCGGCGCGTTCTCAGCCGCGGTCTTCTATGGGATAGGCACCAAGTTCCAGCAGATACAGGCTGCCAATGGGGCTGAATTCAAGGGCGTGTTCGGTACCGGACTGACAGGCGATCAGTTCGCCAACAAGGTGCTCAGTCACGGCGTAGCCGGCGGAGTAATGTCGCGCCTTCAAGGCGGAAAATTCGGCCACGGATTCCTGAGTGCGGGTGTAGCGGAGCTCACCTCCCCAATGATTGATGGAGTCGGTGGCGGTGCTGTTAGAGCGGCTCCAGCACGCGTTGCAGCAGCGGCTCTCGTAGGCGGTACTGTTTCGGTTGCTACTGGCGGAAAGTTTGGCAACGGAGCGTCACAAGCTGCGTTTAGCCGTCTTTTCAATCAGGAAATGCATGCCTTCAATGCAGAGAACCTGCGACGCAAGAATGCAATCACCCAGCGAATCGACGACTTCATTGAGCAGTACCCAGGCAGAAAAATACCTCTTTCTGCAGCTGAACTAGGTGTACTGACCGAGTACACCTACGGAGAACTGATGTTCAATCAGTCTGTGGAAGGTAACTATGACGGGATGAGCAATCGTGAGTTTGGGAACCTTATGCAGGGAAGCAGAGGTGATTCCCAAATCTTCAATGGGTACAACAGAGAGGTTTTCTCAATCTATGGAATGCCGGGTGGGTACTCGGGTACACACTTGGGTACCGACATCAACTACATGATGCAAGGCATGTCTTGGGCAGCCGGTGGATACACGCGTAGTACGATGCACAGAGCCATCGAGGCATGGAATACCGCCAGCTTTGTGCAAGATGTCGGCGGCGGAAACTTCACTGCCCGAAACCTGCTACAAATATCACATGCCAAGTACTGGGCTGATTACGGATACTCGTACTATCACTCAAGGGCGGGAAAATAAGATGCGAAAGATAGCGCTTGTTGTCGTCGCAGGTATCCTACTCGGCGGCATCGCGTACGCGGCAGTTACGATTTTTTCCGGGCATAACAGTAACGCTGCCAGTTGCCAGCGTCTTGTTGACCAGCTCAAGGAAAAAAGTCTCGACGTATCCCTTGAGGGTTGGTTCGATGAGCACAAATCCACGTGGGAGGCGTCCGAAGATAGACCTTTACCCCGAATTCCGCTTGGGAAAGGACATTTTTCTGTGGCTCCACCATCCTTCATGTCGGATCTGGGTATTGGGCCCAACTCAGAAGCGCAAGTTCTTGTCAGCAAAGGTGCGATTGCGACTGTCCAGCTTGTAGATTCAGACGCTAAGAGCATCATCATCTCCGCAGATCCAGATCGCTGGTACGGCTGGAACGTCCACAACCTTCGATCCGTGAGTAGTCGCGTGGCGGTCGTCTGTCCAGTACGCGATTAACTGAGATAGCTCATTGTTGGGTACTCATCGGCGGGTTGAGTCGCTCTGAGTTGCGAACTCGTCACGTTATCCGGCGAACGAAGCAATGACTGCCCAGCTGCTTGGCGGAGGTGTCCAGTTCTGTTGGCGGCCGCGCCTAATGGCTGGCTGTAGTAACGAGGAATGGGTAGGTCACGTCTTCAGCTTGACGTGTACTTCTTCGGCCAGATCACTGTTGCCCCCTTTACCATTTCCGGCTGGATGAAATGCGTATAGGTGGGCGGCTTTCGCCCCTCGATTACATCAAGGCGATCAAGCTCCTTGGTTCTGGCAATCATCTCTTGGACAAGAAGCCACTGGCCTTCTTCAGTCAAGCACCAGCCACCACGCAGTTCGTCATAGACGATGTGCGAGAGGTAGTCATCGGGATCTAAGATGGGCATCAGCAACCCCAGTGAGAGGTATGGTGCCCCTGGCCGGACTCGAACCGGCATAAGCCGCTTATCTGGCGCTGACGGGTTATAAAACCGCTGCTCTAACCATTGAGCTACAGGGGCTGATCAGTCGACTGATCAGCCAAGTATTCGGAGCGAGCGGTAGAAGATGTTCACGGACGCGAATCTACCAAGTCTGGATTACAAAGCAATACCCTGGCCTATTGTCGCTCCCAATTTTGGGGACGTTACGAGATCAAACCATCAGAGCCTGAGAGCCGAGACAGGGGCTGTCCCATGACTTCGGAACTACCTGACGGACGGTCTCGAACCGGAAGCCGGCTCTCTACTGACGGGTTCTGAACCACTACTCGGCCCATTGAATTGCGGGGCTGATCAGCTGCCGAGATTCGTTGAGCCTCGAATCGACACTGGCTCCCAATGGCTCATGCGCTCTCAAAAAAGGGCGGCTCTCTTTGAGCCGCCCCCCGATTGAAGAATCAACACTTAGTCGGAACGGCTAGACCGTGCAGGCACCGATTCGGAATCGCGGAAACGAAAAATGGCCTGCATCTCTGCAAGCCACTGATTCTTTTGGTGGGCCCACCAGGATTCGAACCTGGAACCAAAGGATTATGAGTCCTCTGCTCTAACCGTTGAGCTATAGGCCCTGCAGGAGTTTCAAGTCGACTATTCGAGGGCCGGTGCTGTTCCGTGCAACCCTGTTGCTGATGTGCCCGCCTTGGTAGGCATCCATCACGTCGTGCATTGAAGCGGCGTGAGTGTACCGTTCCCCCATTGGTCTTGTCTTCCATCCACCATCATTTCGAGGCAGGTCTGGGTGCAGCAAACGATGTTCACCGGTACAGCGGACATGTCATGCATCCCGCAATGACTGTTCACACCCGATCCATCTTCGGAATCGCCTCAAAGCGCTGAGAGCGAGATCCGTCGGACATCAATGCGGCTGATGTTCTGACGCCGTCGCGCCGAGGACGGATGTCGTTGAACCAGGAGCACCAGCTGGACGGAACCGCTTGGCCACAACGGCGGCCGCCCATCCCCCGCTGTCGCCGAGCTGCCGGAATCATTGCGCGATCGGCTCACATGGCATGTGCTCTCGGCATCCCCCGGTGCCCCCGGGGGCACGCCGCCCCGGCAAGCGTCATTCAACGCCAGCGTATCCCGACGCGTCGGGACTCAACGCATCACGGTAGTCCTTCGCCTGTTCGCCAGAAGACGCGGCGAGGCACGCTCGTCGGGACAGAAGCCAGTCCCGACAGCGCACTTCGGGACAGGAAAAGACATCGTTACCTCAATTTCCCTACACAAACTTGTCTGAATTTGGCGATTAAGCATGCATTAAGTTTCGTTTTGTGATGCATCTCACATTAACTGCACGCCCAACCCCGCGAAGTTTCCTGAATGCTGCCTTAAGATCGACCCGGCATGACTTTCGTCATGCCCGCGCAGGGTCATCCACAGGCCCTCCATTTCTCCGGGGAGTAAAATTCTTGAAACGAAATCACTTGCATCAGTTCCGGCATAAAGCACTCAGTGTTGCACTCGGCATGTGTTTCGTCGGGGCCGCCTGGGCCGACACCGGCGGGTTGCGCATCGCCATCAATGACGGCAGCGGACAGCCACTGGCCGGCGCCACGGTGAAGGTCAGCTCCCCTGACAGCCTGGTATCCAAAACCGGCGTCACCGATGCCGCTGGTCGCGTCCGCCTCAGCGGCCTGGATCCGGCAACCAATTACACGATCCAGATCGAAGCACCGGGCTATAGCGACTTCACCGCGGCCAATGTCGCCGTCGTAAGTGGCAAGGAGCTGAACCTGGGTTACAAGTTGAACAATGCAGCGACCGCCTCCTCCGGCGACGCCACCACACTGAACACCGTGACGGTCACCGGCGCGGCCCTGGCGGCCATCGACACCACCTCCGCAACCGTCAGCAGCGTGCTGACGCTGGAGCAGGTGGAATCACTGCCGACCGGTCGCAGCTACCAGAGCTACCTGCAGTTGGTCCCGGGCGTGAAGCCCAGTGCCACCGGCAACCCCTCTTCCAAGTCCGGCGTCAACTACTCGGACATCGGCGGTGCCACCGGCAGCTCCACCGACAACGTCTACATGCTCGACGGCGTGGACGTCACCGACCCGTCGACCGGTACGTTCGGCGCCAACTTCAATTCCGAAATCATCCAGGAACAGCAGGTCATCACCGGCGGCGTTCCGGCCGAATATGCCGGCGGTTCCGGCCTGGTGGCCAGGGTCGTCACCAAGTCGGGTTCCAACGACTGGCACGGCTCGTTGAACTACTACTTCCAGAACGACAGCCTCGTCGCCGACAACAAGCACAACACCGCGTCGGGCTTCTCGACCTATGACACCGCCTTCACCCTGGGCGGCCCGATCCTGCAGGACAAGCTCTGGTTCTTCACCTCCTACCAGAAGAAGTACCGCGAGACCGATGTGGTCAACGCGCAGACCGGTGACTACATGCGCACTGTGAAGAGCGACGCGGAATACGGCTTCTTCAAGGCCACCTGGCAGATCACCGAGAACGATCGCCTGACCGGCACCTTCTTCAACGATCCGACCGACATCACCGGTACCACCGCCTCCAGCACCCTGAACAACCGCGACTACTCGCGCAAGCAGGGCGGCGACAACTACAAGCTCGAGTACAGCCATGACTGGGACAACCTCCGACTGACCGCCTATGGCTTCCGCCATGAAGGCGAACTGTCGGACTCGGCGGCCGATCCCTCGGCAACCAACACCATCGCTTTCCGCTCCTCGGCGCAGGCGTCGTTGGCACAGCGCAACCTGGGTGGCCTCGGCTTCGATGTCATCACCGAGCGCAACCGCGATGAGTTCGGTGCCAGCGTCGAATATTGGCTGGACACCGCCTATGGCTCGCACAGCTTCAAGCTGGGCCTTACCAGCACCGAGAACGAATACTTCGAAGACACCGTCTATACCGGTGACAAGGCGCGCTATACCTCCATCGACAACCAGTACAGCGGGCTGACGCTGGACCAGGCGGTCAACAATGCCACCGGCAATGCCTGGACCACGCGCCCCATCGCCGCAACGGACTATGGCCGCATCATCAACGGCATCAATGACAGCAGCAACAAGGCGTATTTCCTCGGGCTGCTGGATACCAATGGCGACGGCGCGGTGTCCACGGCGGAACTGGGCGCGTACAAGCTCACCAGCACCGCGGGCAATCCCGGTGGCTTCCTCAACAACTACCGCATCGCCGAAACCCAGACCGCCCCTTACACGGTCAAATCCAAGGGCAAGACGTTTTACCTGCAGGACACGTGGACGCTGAACCAGTGGACCGTCAATGCCGGCGTGCGTGCCGAGCAGTGGAAGCACTACGACTCCAAGGGCGGCGAATCGGCCAAGTTCGATTGGGAGTTCGCGCCGCGCCTGAGCGTGGTGTATGACCTGTTTGGCGATGGACGCAGCAAGGTCTGGGGCTTCTATGGCCGTTACTACGATCCGATCCGCAACAACATGTCCGATTTCGCCGGCAACCTGACCGGCCCCAGCTACGCCGAGCAGATCTTCCTGGGCGACCAGTGGCTGACCTTCCGCACCCGTGGCGGCGAAAAGGAACCCGATGCACTGTTCTCGCCTTCCACCAAGACGCCGTATACCGACGAAATGATGCTGGGCTTCTCGACCACGTTCCGCGACGACTTGAGCCTGACCGTCACCGCCACCAAGCGCGTCACCCGCGACATCCTCGAGGACTACGATCTGGCGTTGTACTCCGACGCGTCACTCGACCCCTCCGATCCGATCGGCAACTACGGACTGGCCGCACCCGGCTCGTTCTACTACCTGCCGCTTTCCTATTTCGGCTATGACAGTGCGCCGAATTCGAACTACGTGATCGGCACGCTGGCCGGCGGCAAGCGCGAGTACATGGGCTACGAAATCACCCTGCAGAAGTTCAGGAAGGACAACTGGCAGGGCTCGGTGTCGTATACCTACAACGATGCCAAGGGCAACACCAACTCCGACAGCAACGCCGACTACCAGGGCGACTGGATCGCGCTGGATCCGCGTGCCCCGAACATGTGGGGTCCGCAGGCCGGCAACATCAAGCACCAGTTCAAGGCATGGGCTTCCTACGCCTGGGACAACGGCCTGGAAGTCAGCGGCGTGTTCAACTGGAACAGTGGCGAGCTCTATACCACCGCACAGTTGGTGAGCTCACGCTACCTGCCGGTCATGGGCGAGGAATACATCGATCGCGGCGTCTATGACACCTGGGTGCTGCCGGGCTCGGTCGGCGCCAATGAAGGTCCCTCGAACTACACCCTGGACGTACGCGCCAAGTACAACTGGGCGTTGCCGTTCGGAAAGCTGGAGTTCTTCCTGGACATCTTCAACATCCTCGACAAGCAGTCGGCAACGGCGGCCTCCGGCTTGGTCTCCGGCGGTACCTATGGCTTCGGTGAGGCCTCCGCCTGGAACGAGCCACGCCGCTTCTACGTGGGTGCGCGCTACTCGTTCTGATCCGCAACCCGTTCCGGTCAGCGTCGGCATTATGGTGCCGGCGCTGTTCGGGACGCTGTCTCGACAGGAGAGCGGCCAAATGGCCGCTCTCCTGTTTTCTGCATGGCCCGCCTGCCGGTTCGGTCGCGGCCACGGGCCACCCCCGCCGGCCGCTGCGCACCGGCGTGCAACGCGCTGCGCCGCCCGGACGCGGGTGCGATGACACCTGCATCACCGGAGCCACCGCTTCCGTATGCCGTATCCCGTATCCCGTATCCCGTATCCGGGGCGCATGCGGCACAACAAAAAACCCCGCCGAAGCGGGGTTTTTCGTTGCCATCCAGCGATATCGATTACTCGATGTCGAGGAAGCTGCGCAGCTGTTCCGAACGGCTCGGGTGACGCAGCTTGCGCAGCGCCTTGGCCTCGATCTGGCGGATGCGCTCGCGGGTCACGTCGAACTGCTTGCCCACTTCTTCCAGCGTGTGATCGGTGTTCATGTCGATACCGAAGCGCATGCGCAGCACCTTGGCTTCCCTCGGGGTGAGGCCAGCCAGCACGTCACGCACGGTTTCGGACAAGTTGATGTTGGTGGTGTTCTCGATCGGGGACTCCACGTTGGTGTCCTCGATGAAGTCGCCCAGATGCGAATCCTCGTCGTCGCCGATCGGGGTTTCCATCGAGATCGGCTCCTTGGCGATCTTCATCACCTTGCGGATCTTGTCTTCCGGCATGTCCATTTCCTTGGCCAGTTCCTCCGGCGTGGCCTCGCGGCCGTACTGCTGGAGCATCTGGCGGGAAATGCGGTTCAACTTGTTGATCGTCTCGATCATGTGCACCGGGATACGGATGGTGCGGGCCTGGTCGGCGATCGAACGGGTGATCGCCTGGCGGATCCACCAGGTGGCATAGGTCGAGAACTTGTAACCGCGACGGTATTCGAACTTGTCGACGGCCTTCATCAGGCCGATGTTGCCCTCCTGGATCAGGTCCAGGAACTGCAGGCCGCGGTTGGTGTACTTCTTGGCAATGGAGATGACCAGACGCAGGTTGGCCTCGACCATTTCCTTCTTGGCCTTGCGCGCCTTGGCTTCGCCGTAGGCCATGACGCGGCTGATTTCCTTCAGCTCGTCCAGGCTCAGCTGGGTGTCCTTCTCAAGGTCGATGGTGGCCTGCTGTTCGGCAACGATCTGGTCCTTGACGTCACGCAGCGCCGACGACCACTTCTGCTTACGCTTGATGGCGTCTTCCACCCACTCCAGGTTCGTCTGGTTGCCTTCCCACGAACGGATGAAATCCTTACGCGGCATGCGGGCGGTGATGGTGGCCAGGTGCAGCACGCGGCGCTCCTGCGACTTGACCTGGGCCATGGTGTCGCGCAGCAGGCGCACCAGCACGTCGGTCAGCGGCAGCGGCAGCTTCAGGGTCACGAAGGTGGCCGAGATCTCCTCGCGCAGCTTGGCCTGGGCCTTTACATCGCCCTTGGCATGGGCCTTCTTGAACTTGGCCATGTCGGCGGCCAGCTGCTCCATGCGGGCAGCCACTTCCACCGGATCCGGACCGGTCGGGCCGGCTTCTTCCTCGACGTCGTCGCCGTCGTCGTCTTCATCGCCGTCGGCATCGGCGTCTTCGCTGGTGTCTTCGGCAACAGCTGGTGCCGGCGCTTCCTCGACCAGGTCGTTGAAGCCGACGATCACTTCGGCCAGGCGCTTCTTGCCTTCCTTGTGTGCTTCGTAATCGGCCAGCACCGATTCAACGGCCAGCGGGAAGGTACCCAGGGCAGCCTGCACCTGGCCCAGGCCTTCTTCGATGCGCTTGGCGATGGCGATTTCGCCTTCGCGGGTCAGCAGCTCGACCGTACCCATTTCGCGCATGTACATGCGCACCGGGTCGGTGGTGCGGCCACCTTCGGTGTCGAGTGCGGTCAGTGCAGCAGCCGCTTCTTCAGCGGCGGTATCATCGACTTCACGGTTGCCGGTGTTGCCGTCGCTGAGCATCAGCGTGTCGGCGTCGGGGGCAACTTCGTGGACATCGATGCCCATGCCGGTGATCAGGCCGATGATGTCTTCGATCTGCTCCGGATCGACCATGTCGTCGGGCAGATGATCGTTAACTTCGGCGTAGGTCAGGTAGCCCTGTTCCAGGCCCTTGCTGATCAGAAGCTTGATGTCGTTTTGCTGGGCAGGACGTTCGTTGGCCATGTAATGCTCGCGCCACCGGCGATTGTGAAGATGGGAACCTAGCATTATACCAGCGCAGCATAGCGCTTGCCGGGGCGGTGGGTTCGCGGCGCGCTACGGTCTGAGCAGAAAGGTTACGGGCCCATCGTTGATCAGGCTGACAACCATATGGGCACCAAAGCGGCCAATTTCCACCCCTGGGCTGTGTTTTTCACGGCAGATAGCCACCAATCGGTTGAAAAGCCGTTCAGCCTCGGCCGGCGGCGCGGCGCTGGTGAAGCTCGGGCGCATGCCTGAACGGGTATCGGCGGCCAGGGTGAACTGGCTGACCAGCAGCAAGCCACCACCGGTATCGCGCAAGGAACGGTTCATCTTGCCGGCATCGTCGGCGAAAACCCGGTAACCGAGCAGCCTGTCCGCCATCCGCGACAGCATCGCCTCATCGTCGCCCGGCTCCACCCCGACCAGCGCCAACAGGCCCGGACCAATCTGCCCGACCACCGCATCATCGACGGTGACCGAGGCCTGGGTAACACGCTGGATCAGGCAAAGCATCGGCAACTCCTGCAGGGGGCCGCGCACCATAGCACCGCGCGCCAGCGGCTAAACTTGGGGGAATGAAACCGCAATCCACCGCCAAGCTCTATTACCGCCTCGCCTGCGCCCTGACTCACCTGCCCTGGTCCTGGCAGCGGACCCTGGCCGACACCGTGGCCTGGCTGTGGCGCAGCATCAATGCCCGCGAAAGCCGGGTAACCCGGCGCAACCTGGAGCTGGTCTACCCGGAACTGGACGCCGCCCAGCGCGCGCGCCTGCACCGCGAGGTATTGCGCACCACCGCCCGCCAGGCATTGGAAACCCTGTACCTGTGGACTCATGACCCGGCCCGCAACCTGTCCCGGCACCTGCGCGAACGCCACGGCGAGGCGCTTTACGACGCCGCGCTGGCGTCGGGCAAGGGCGTGATCGTCATTGCCCCGCATTACGGCAACTGGGAGCTGCTGAACCAGTGGCTGGCCTCGCGTGGCCCGATCGCCATCGTCTATGCACCGCCGGAGAACCCGGTCGGTGATGAATTCCTGCAGCTGTGCCGGGGCGGCGACAACGTGCGTCAGGTACGCGCCGAAGGCCCCGCTGTGCGGCAGTTGTTCAAGGTACTCAAGGAAGGCGGCGCCACCGGCATCCTGCCCGACCAGCAGCCCAAGAACGGCGACGGTGTGTTCGTCCCGTTCTTCGGCATCCAGGCATTGACCATGACCCTGGTCAACCGCCTGGCCGAGCGCACCGGCGCCACGCTGCTGTATGGCTGGTGCGAACGCACCGGGCCGAATCTTGACTTCGCCCTGCACATCGAGCCGGCCGAAGCCGGGATCGCCGATCCTGACCTGCCACGCGCGGTCGCCACGCTAAGCGCGGGCATCGAACGCATCGCGCGTCGCGATCCCACCCAGTACCAGTGGACCTACAAGCGTTACACGCTACGGCCACCGGGCAGCGGTGAACACGACCCCTACGCCACTGCCCGTCATCCGCACTGAACCTGCTGCTGCAACACTGCGTCACCCGTGCCGCTCGATTGATTCGACAGCCAACGGCCCCCATAAGGTTTCAAATGAACAGCCCCGTTTCCGCCAGCCCGTCCTACTTCGGCCAGACCGCCGCCATCCGCTGCGAACGCGCCGCCGCCGAACTCCGTGCGGGCCGCCCGGTGGTGATCAGCGATGGCCGGCAGCGACTGGCCAGCATTGCCTTGGACAGCAGCTCGCCGGAAGGCTACGCCGCCTTCGCCGAGGCCGCGCAAGGTCGCCATTACCTGTTCCTGAGCGCGGCGCGCGCGCAGACCCTGGGCATCAACGCCGCCAACGGCATCCACCTGCCACTGGCTGATCGCGCGTTTGCCGAGCTGCCAGCGCTGGCCTATCTGCGCGATGCAGTCGCGCCGGCCGATGCGCAAGCCAATGGCAATGAGCTGGATGCAGCGACGGTGGAAGTGGCGCGGTTGGGCTTGCTGTTGCCGGCCATGATCTCGGTGGAACTGGATGCGGCAGGCAGTCCGTTTGATGACTGCCTGCAGCTGGACACCACCGCGCTGTACGAAGGTGCTGGCCAGGCAGGCCAGGACTACGAACTGGTAACGCGCTCGCCCGTGCCGCTGCGTGACGTCGGCATGAGCGAGTTCGCCGTGTTCCGTGGCGGCGTGGCACAGCGTGACCAGGTGGCGGTGATCGTCGGCAATCCGGACATGGGCGGCATCGTGCCGGTGCGCGTGCATTCGTCCTGCCTCACCGGCGACCTGTTCGGCTCACTCAAATGCGATTGTGGCGACCAGCTGCGGCGCGGCCTGCGCACGCTCAAGGAGCTCGGCGGCGGCATCCTGTTGTACCTGGACCAGGAAGGCCGTGGCACCGGCATCGCCGCCAAGATGCGTGCCTATGGCTACCAGCACGAAGGCCTCGACACCATCGATGCCGATGCGCAACTCGGCTTTGGCGCCGACGAACGCCGCTACGGCAGCGCCGTGGCGATGCTGCGCGCGCTGGGCGTGCAGCGCATCCAGCTGCTGACCAATAACCCGACCAAGGTGCAGCACCTGCGCAAGGCCGGCATCGAAGTCGTTGGCTGCGTGCCGGTGACCGGCGAGATCACCCACGAGAACGAGCAGTACCTGCGCACCAAGGCCGCACGCGCCGGCCACCACCTGGATGTGGATGCGCTGATCATGGCGGCGCAGTAAGCGCCTCGCTTTTCGCGGCATTTGTGGGAGCGGCGTAAGCCGCGAAGCCATTGCCGCATCCGGCGCCAGCATTGGCGCCCAACCTTGAAATATCGAACGCAGGCTTTCCTGGGCCTGCCGCGTCATCGGCTTCGGGGCCTACGCGGCTCCCACAACCGCCATCGCACCTACCGTTGTACGGCCCCGCCGTTATATCGTCTGCGCATGACTGAACCTGCTGCCTTCGATACGCCCCCGCCGGAACACCATCAATGGCAGCCACTGCCACCGCGCGGCGCGCTGTTCGCCGCCGCGGGTGCGGCACTGAGCATGGCTTTGCTGTTCGGCGCCGCCTGCGTGGTGCTGATGCTGGCTACCGATCAATCCAACTGGCTGCTGGGCCCGCCGACGTCCGCAGGCGTCGGCGCCCTGCTTGGCGCCTGGTTCGGCTGGCGCCGGCATCGGCTCACCTTCTGGCGATTGGACGCGCAATCGCTGGGCGTACGCCGCGGCCATATGTGGCAGAGCGAAAGCCATGTCCCGGTCTCGCGCGTGCAGCACCTGGACCTGCGCCGCGGCCCACTGGAGCGCATGGCCGGCCTGGCGACCCTGATCGTGCATACCGCCGGTACCCGCATGAACACCGTCGCCGTGGCCGGGCTGGCACACGCAGATGCCGAACGCCTGCGTGATCGCCTGGCGCGGCAGCTCGACCACGACGACGACGCGCTGTGAGCGAACTGCCGCCCCCCATCCCCAGCGACGAGCAGCGACTGCATCCGTGGTCGTGGCTGTTCGCCCTGCAACAGCAGGTGCAGCAGTTCCTGCTGCCACTGGTTGCCCTGCTGGTGTTTGGCAGTCGCCGCGACGATGACCTGCCCTACCACCACTGGATCAGCGCCGCGATCGTGGTGGCTCTGGTCGCCACGGCGGTGCTGCAATACCTGAGCTACCGCTACCGCATCGGCACCGATGCGCTGAGCATCCGCAGCGGCATCTTCGAACGCACCCGTCGCGAGATTCCGTTCGCGCGCATCCACAACGTGGTGGTGCACCAGAACCTGTTGCACCGCATGTTCGGCGTGGCCGAGCTGCGCCTGGAATCGGCTGGCGGCGACAAGCCCGAAGCGGAAATGCGCGTGCTCAAGCTGGCACAGGCGCTTGAGCTGGAACGACTGATCCGCCAGGGCGGCAGCGAAGCGGCGACTACCGACCAACGGAGCGATGCTGCCGCCGATGGCGTGTTGCTGAGCCTGGACTTGCCCGAACTGATACGGCAGGGCTTGATCTCCAATCGCGCAATGGTCGTTGTGGCGGCGGCAATCGGTGCGGCCTACCAGCTGTTCCCACGTCGTGCCACCTCCGATTTCATCGAGGAACAGGGCCGCCACGCCTTTGGCTATGCCAGCCAGCTGCAGCTGGGCACGTTGACCATGATCGCTACCGGCATCCTGCTACTCGCATTCGCCCTGGTGTTGATGCGGCTGCTGTCGGTAGGCCTGGCGATCGTGCAGTACTACGGCTTTCGCCTCAGCGAAGCCGACCGTCGCCTCACCGTCGAACGTGGTCTTTTCACCCGCGTGCGCAGCAGCGTCGCGCGGCGTCGTATCCAGGCCTGGACCCTGCGCGAAGGCGCCTTGCATCGGTTGTTCAAGCGTCGTCAACTGCGGGTGGACATCGCCAGCGGCGGCCAACAGCAGGAACAGGACGGCCGCGCACTGAAGGAACTGGCGCCACTGGCGACCCCGGCCGTCTGCGACGGCCTGCTGCAGCACCTGCTGCCGCAAGTGCAATGGCCGCCCGGACAATGGCTGCCGGTAAGCACCCGCGGCTGGTGGCGGCTCTGCCTGCCAGCCTTGTTTCTGATGGGCGTCCTGTCGGCGCTGCTGGTGTACGAGACCCGCAGCGCATGGGGCTTGTTGCCGCTGCTGTGGCTGCCCTGGTCGGCACTGAAGGCGCATCGCCAGGTAAGCCGCATCGGCTACAACATCGACGCGCAGCGTGTGGCCATCCGCGGCGGCTGGTGGAATCGCTGGTGCCGGGTGGCCGAGCTGGACAAGCTGCAGGCATTGCGGCTGGACCGTTCCCCGTTGGACCGGCGTTTTGGTACCGCGACGCTGACGCTGGATACCGCTGGCGCGGGCGGAGCCCCGGCGTTGCAGCTGCGTTTCCTGGAGGAAGCGCAGGCGCGCACGTTGATGGCGCAGCTGGAACGGGAGATGGTGCGACGCAAGCTGCGCTGGTGAGGCTCCCCCTCTCCCGCCCCTTCGGGGCACCCTCTCCCGCAAGGGGAGAGGGAGAGGCCACTGCGAGTTGAGGCAATGCCTGCAATTGCAGCCGTATCCCCTCTCCCCTTGCGGGAGAGGGTGCCCCGAAGGGGCGGGAGAGGGGAAAGTTCCGTAGCCCGGGTAAGCGCAGCGCACCCGGGAGGCACGCCAAATTCTCGCAACGGAAAACCTGCTTCTCCAGAACCCGCATCAGGCGTCAAGCCGAGTTACCGAATTGAGCGCTCTTCCCGGGTGCGCTGCGCTTACCCGGGCTACAACCGTGTCGCCACACCCCGACTTCGCCCTCGGCATCGTGGCAAAGCGAAGTTGCTGGTTCTCAAACCCGCGCAGGGCCCCAGTAACCAATACGCTTGCGCAGCTTGATCTTGCGCCACCAGTTGCGCGGCTTGGGCTTGCGGTTGCGCCCGCCCTTGGCGATGAAGTCATCAATGGCCTGCAGGATGCGCTCGCTGGACTGGCCATCGCGGTAAGGGTGCAGCTGATCGGCAAACTGGCGCACCGCCGCCATCAACTCCGGCGGCCGCGACAAGGCGGTGCGAATCGCAGGTTCAAATTGTGCCGGGTCATCAATGTCCAGCAACTGCGGGCCCGGGCGACGGTTTTTGAACGTGACCACTGGCTTGTAGGTCAGCAGGAATTCGTTGAGTGCCGAGGAGGTGTCCGAGCACATCATGTCCACCTGCGGGAACAGGTCCAGGATGTTGTCGTCATCGGCAAAACGCAGGTAGGGGCCTTCCAGCGCGCGGTACTTGGCGGTGATTTCCGGGTCCATCTTCGGATGGAAAGTAACGATCCAGCGCCATTCACCCGTCTGCGACAGCCGCTTGATCTCGTCGTACAGGATGCCCGCGGCGCTCCAGGACGGCGAGAACGTCGAGTGGTACAGGATCACCGGCGGCTCGCGCACGGGATCGGGCTCGTCCTTGAGTTGGCTCATGAACGGGTCGATCTTCGGGAAGCCGGTTTCCACCACCGAAAAATGTCCGGCCTTTTGTGCCAGCTCCGAGAACGCAGCGGTATCGCGCGGGCCGGTGGTGCAGTACAGGTCGAAGAAACCGCGGATATAGATATGGCGCGGCTTGCCGGCGTCAAAGCCGTGGAAGGTTTCGACCTTCACCCCGGGGAAGAAGTGCGGCACCGCGTTGGACGAGGTGATCACCGCACAGGGGTTCCATGCACGCACCTGCTCTACCGTCAGCAAGGTCTCGTCGGCGGTCAGGTCACTGGCGCCGGGGCCATCGAAAAACCATGCCGCCTCATCGCCACGCGCGCGGATCGCCGCCTGCAGCGGGCGGAGGATGGCCAGCGCGTAGCGCTCGGAGCCGTACAGCAGATAGTGACGTGGCACGGAGGGGGCTCCTGGATTTCGCGGGATGCGGCGATTATCGCATCGCCAGTGGAAGCCGTCGCTGCTAGGCTTTGGCCCGTTCCCCCATGCCAGCCCCCGCATGCCCAGCCCAAGCACCACCCTGCCCGCCCAGCGCCCGCGCCTGTCGGCCTGCATCATCGCCTTCAACGAAGCCGACCGCATTGGCGACTGCCTGGCCTCGCTGGCGTTCTGCGACGAGATCGTGGTGGTGGACTCCTTCTCCAGCGACGCCACCGTCGCCGTGGCCGAAGCCGCGGGTGCGCGCGTGGTGCAGCGTGCGTTCACCGGCTTCCGCAGCCAGAAGGCGTTCTGCGTGGAGCAGGCCAGCCACGACTGGGTGCTGTGCCTGGACGCCGATGAGCGGGTCAACCCGGAACTGCGCGCCGCCATCGAGGCCGAACGTGATGCCGGCTTCAACCGCGCCGTCGGCTACCGCTTCGCGCGCTGCTCGGAGTACTTCGGCCGCTTCCTGCGCCATGGCACCGCCTATCCGGACCGGGTGCTGCGCCTGTTCGACCGCCGCCGTGGTGGCTGGCGCGGCGATCGCGAGATCCACGAAGCGGTCACCCTGGATGGCCCGGCCGCGCTGCTCAAGGGCGACCTGCTGCACCACCCCTACCGCAGCTTCCTGCAACTGCTGGACAAGAAGCAGAAGTACGCACGGATGATGGCCGAACATGAGTTTGGCAAGGGCAAGCGCGCCAGCCTGGGCAAGCTGATCATCGCCCCGAGCTGGCGCTTCATCCGCAGCTATGTGGTGAAGCGCGGCTTCCTGGATGGCTGGCCGGGGCTGATCGAGGCCTTCGTCAGCGCCAACTACGTAAGACAGAAGACCATCATGCTGTGGTTGTTGCAGAACGGGCAGCCGCTGGTGACCCCACCGGCCGATGGCGGCACCCACGAATAGCGTGGCTGTGGGGCCTTCGGGCACTTGCTGAACCCCGGCCCGCATACCTCCTGAACATGGTTTTCGGTTCGTTGAAGATGCAGGTGCCCATCGCTAGAATTGTAAGTTCTGCCGACTGAGAATCAGACTGGTTGCCCGGTGGCCGTCCCGCTGTCACTGCCACTTTCCCCCGCGGCGTCCCCACGCCCAACCGGTGTGATCCCCTACGTGAATCATTTGTCTGCGGTCCGACCCCCTTCCCTGCTACAGGCGTTCCGTACACGGCTGCTGACGGTCGGGCAGTGGTGCGCGGTGCTCAGCGTGTTTGCCGCGCCCATCAACAAGCCGGCCACCAACATCCTGCTGGGCCTGAGCCTGCTGTGTTCGCTGGCCGGTGCCGAACTGCTGCCGCGCTGGCGCGCCGCCCTGCGCGAACCGGTGGTGATCGGCTTCCTGGTCTGGTTCGGGGTGCTGTTCGCCAGCGCGCTGCATGCATGGATCAGCCGTGGCGACCCGGCCTTTCGCGACGCTGCCATGTGGGGCTGCATCTACCCGGCGCTGATCGCCAGCTTGCTGCGCGATTCGCGCTGGCGCTGGCGCGCACTGGCTGCCTTCGCCGTTGCCGCCGGCCTGGTGGTGGTCATCTCCTACCTGATGCAGTTCGGGCTGGTGCCGCAGCGAGCGATTGCCGAGGTCCATTCCTCGATGCGCAACACGGTATTCAAGGAGTACACCCAGCAGGGGCTGGCCAGCCTGATCCTGATGTCGATGCTGGTCGCCGTGGGCCTGAACAGCACTGACCGGCGTTGGCGGATTGCCGCCCTGGCCGGTGCCGCCCTGGTGCTGTTCAATGTGGTCGTGCTGATCCAAAGCCGCACCACCTACATCGTGCTGCTGCCCTTGCTGGGATATTGGATCTACCGCCTGGTCGCACACCGTTTCAATGGTTGGCGCACGCTGTTGATCAGCGGCGGCCTGGTCATCCTCATCATCGGCACGCTATGGTCGACTCCCAGCATCCGCGAACGCATGCTGAGTTCGGTCACCGAAGAGGTGGATGGTTACCTCATCGCCCGTGAGGCCACCTCCAGCGGCATCCGCCTGTGGTTGTGGCAGCAGACCCTGCCGATCATCGCCGACGCACCGGTGCTCGGGCACGGCCTGAACCAATGGGAGCCGCTCTATCTGGAGCAGATGCGCGACACCCCCGGCTCGGCACCGTTCATCACCGGCCACCCGCACCAGGAGGCACTGCTCATCCTCGCCGAGGAGGGCGCCGCAGGCCTGCTGATCTTCGCCGTGCTGTTGTGCTGTTTTGCCGGCCACGTGAACAAGCTGCGCGACCCACAAAAGGGTATCTTTGCCAGCATCCTCATCATCTATGTCGCGGCAGGCTTGGCCAATGGGTTATGGAGCAACTTCACCCATCGCCACGTCTTCGTCCTGCTGATGGCATGCGTCCCGCTGGGCAGCTTCCCCTGGCAAGGTATCGGCAGAGAGCGCGACCCCACCTCATGAAGCCCAGCCCGTCGTTTGATGAGGTGACCATCGTCTGCGTCACCTACAACAGTTCGACTCTTGCGGAGGCAATGGGCGCAACCCTGGCCGCGTTCCCGCATGTCGTCATCATCGACAACGGCAGCAGCGACGATACCGTGGCGCGCATCACCCGGCATATCCCGCACGCACGCCTGATCAGCCGTAGCGCCAACGCCGGCTATGGCAGCGCCAACAACCAGGCGATGGCAACGGTGCAGACCCCTTTTGCATTGTTGCTGAATCCTGATTGCGTCATCGCCCCGCAGGACCTGCAGTGCCTGCTGGACTGCATGCAGGCGCACCCGCAGGCTGGCGTGGTCGGTCCGCAGAACTGGCGCAGCGAGACGGTCCCGCAGATCTCGCATCGCGAGGCGTTCTTCAAGCCTGATGTCGACAGCACATGTACCGTGCCGGACAAGGTCATCAGCGCCGACTGGATCCACGGCTGTTGCCAGCTGTTGCGAACCCGCGCATTCCGCGACATCGGCGGATTTGATGAGGTATTTTTCCTGTACTACGAGGACGATGACCTCTGCCTGCGCCTGGCCCAGGCCGGCTACCAATGCCTGCTGCAGCCTGCCGCACGCGCTTTCCACAAGGGCGGTGCGTCTTCCACCCCCAGCCTGCGCACCGATTTCATCAAACGCTTCCACTATGCACGCTCGCGCCAGATCGCGATCCGCCGCTATGTCGGCGACGCCGCCGGCCGCATGCACCTGGCCAAGCTGATGGTCGCAGCAGTCCCGGCCGTGGTGGTCTACAGCCTGTTGCTGCGCCGCCGTGACGCGGTCAAATGGGCGGCCTGGGGCTCGGCGGCATTTTCCGCAGCGCTGGGCCTGGACCTGATGCCGGGGCGGGGCAGCCCTGTCAGCCCCGCCAGCGGCACCTGACAAACGCTTTCATGCGTTCCTCTCCGCCGCTGGATGCGGACCATGGCAGAATGACCTTGCCGGCGAGGGGCTGAACACAGCACCGGCATCCCTCCACATGCAGAGAGCCTTTCATGGAACGCGTCCTGGTCACAGGTGGTGCGGGATTTCTTGGCTCTCATTTATGCGACAGGCTGATCCAGCAAGGCCATGACGTCCTGTGCGTGGACAATTACTTCACCGGCAGCAAGCGCAACGTCGCCCATCTGCTGGGCAATCCCGACTTCGAGCTGCTGCGCCACGACGTCACCTTCCCGCTGTATGTCGAGGTGCAGCGCATCTTCAACCTGGCCTGTCCGGCGTCGCCGGTGCACTACCAGCATGATCCGGTGCAGACCACCAAGACCTCGGTGCATGGCGCGATCAACATGCTGGGCCTGGCCAAACGCCTGGATGCGCGCATCCTGCAGGCCTCCACCAGCGAGGTCTACGGCGACCCGGAGGTGCATCCGCAGCAGGAAGCCTATTGGGGCCGGGTCAATCCGATCGGCGTGCGCAGCTGCTATGACGAGGGCAAGCGCTGTGCCGAAACGCTGTTCTTCGACTACCACCGCCAGCACGCACTGGACATCAAGGTCGTGCGCATCTTCAACACCTACGGCCCACGCATGCATCCCAACGATGGCCGCGTGGTGAGCAACTTCATCATGCAGGCACTGCGCGGCGAGGACATCACCCTGTTCGGCGACGGCACCCAGACCCGCAGCTTCTGCTATGTGGATGACCTGATCGAGGCGATGCTGCGGATGATGGATACCGAGCGCGGCTTCACCGGTCCAATCAACATCGGCAATCCCGGCGAGTTCAGCATGCTGGAACTGGCCGAGACGGTCGTGCGCCTGGTCGGCAGCCGTTCGCGCCTGGTGTATCGGCCACTGCCCTCGGATGATCCGCGCCAGCGCCAGCCCGACATCGCGCTGGCCCGTGAAAAGCTGGATTGGCAACCCAGGGTCGCACTGGAAGACGGCCTGAAGGAAACCATCGCCTACTTCCGCAAACTGCTGGCCGGAGACAACACATGACCACCTTCGCCGTCGTCATCACCAACTACAACTACGCCGCCTTCGTCTGCGAGGCGATAGACAGCGCCTTGGCACAGAGCCGTGCTGCAACACAGATCCTGGTGGTGGATGATGGTTCCCGTGATGGCTCGCCGGCGTTGCTGCGCCAGCGCTATGGCGACGATGCGCGGGTCACCTTGCTGTTCGGCGAGAACGAAGGACAGCTGGCCGCATTCCAGCGCGGCGTGGCTGCCGCCACGGCCGACGTGATCTGTTTCCTCGATGCCGATGATCGCTGGAAGCCTGGCTACCTGGAGAAGATCGGTGCGCTCTACGATGCCCGTCGCGACATCGACTTCGTCTTCAGCGACCTGCAGACCTTCGGTGTCGATACGCTGGACATCCGCTATGAGCACAGCACCACGCCCATCGATCTGGGCTATACCGCGATAAGCACCTACTTCCTGGTGCCCTGGTATGGCGCACCGACCTCGGCACTATCGCTGCGCCGCGGCTGGGCCGAGAACGTACTGGACCTGCCGCACAGCTTCCGTCGCCAATGGAAACTGTGCGCCGATGCCTGTGTGGTGCACGGCGCCAGCATCCTGGGGGCGCGCAAGTACTACCTGCCCACCGCCTGCGTGGAGTACCGCACCCATGGCAACAACGGCTGGTGGGCCAGCCGCCGCGAACCCATCAGCCTGTACCGCGACGGCTTGCGCAACTACGGCATCGTTCGCGTATACGCGGCGCGCAGCGGATTGGACCCAGGGTGCTGCAGCCTGGCCAAACGCGAGTACCGCACCAAACCACAACCAAGCCGCAAGGAACGGCAACGCTACGCCAACATCGCACTGCGCGGGGATGCACCATGGTGGAAGCGCTACGAACGGGCGATCAGCATCCTGCTCGGACGTGCCGCCCGGCGCCGCTGAGCGGCGCCCAAAGCCGCGCCCGGTCGATCAGCCATTGCTCGCACGTGCACGCCAACGCAGCCGCGATGCGAGGTTATAGGCAAACCAGCGCACGCTCAGGCCGGCGCGGTAGGCTTCGCGGCTCAACCATCCGGAGAAACTGACACCCGGCTTGGCCTTGCGCCCGACCTGGATCACGGATGCAAACAGGTCACCGCTACGCACCACGCCGGGCTTGAGCCCCAGGCATTCCACGCCGTGCAGCCAGGCCAGGTCCATGTAGTCGTCGACCGGCAACACCCAGCGATCGGCATGACGAAGCAGCTTTTCCGCCGCCAACGGTGCCAGGTAGTAACCGAAGGTGCACAAGGGACTGCGCCAGTAACGATGCAATACGAAGTCACCGAACTGCACCCAGGGCGAACTGGGCCGGGCCGCCGCATGCAGGCGGAAATAACCTACCGAGTCCGGGAGTGACGGCAGGTCACGCAGGACGTCGACGAAACGCGGATCAATGACGATATCGTCTTCCAGCACGATCATCGGCCGGCCGCTGTCCACGCACTGTTGCCACAACAGATAGTGGCTGGCCCAGCAGCCGATCTCGCCGGGACGGAACGGGCGACCCTTGCAGGCCAGCCGACGCTTCTCGTCCACTTTCGCAAACAGCGGGTGCGGCTCACTGCCATTGACGGCATCCCGTACCGTCACCTCGAGGCCCAGCGCCGCCGCCTGCTGCAGGATCGAGGCACGACGATCGACCGATGCCGGCAGGTTGATGACATACAAGGGGATATCAGCGGACGGCCGGGTCATTGCGCGAAGCGATCCTGGAGAAGAATCAACACAGGCTCCCGACGCTTCAGGAGCCATCCTGAGCACAGCTGCGAGCCATGATAGTACCTGATCAGCAAGCGTCCATCCCTCGTTCATACCTGCCCGCCAGCGCAGTGCGACGGGGCTTTCCTTTCATCGGCAGCGGCGCCGCGGGCTTGATCGGATTTCGACGAAATCCAGGCTCTGCCGTCTAGTCCGCTTTCAACAAACGCGCATAGAAGAAGCCGTCACCACCCTGCTCGCCCGGCAGCCGCTGACGGCTGCCGGCAACGTCGTGCCCGAAGGCGTCGGGCAAGGCCTGCACCCGTGCATCAGGGGTACGGGCGAGGAACTCGGCCACCTGCTGGCCGTTCTCCTGGCGCAGGATCGAGCAGGTCGAATAGAGCAGCACACCACCCGGGCGCAGCACCGTCCAGAGTGCGTCCAGCAGCCGCGCCTGCAATGCAGCCAGCGCACTGATGTCCTCGGCGCGACGATGCAGCAGCACATCGGGTTGGCGACGGATGATGCCAGTGGCCGAACAGGGCGCATCCAGCAATACCGCATCGAATGCCACGCCATCCCACCAGGCGGCGGTATCGACGGCATCCACCGCCAGTACCTGCGCCTGCGCACCGACGCCGGTACGGGCGAAGGTTTCGCGGATGCGCTGCAGGCGTCGTGCATCCACATCCAGCGCCAGCAACCGCAACGAGGGATCGCGTTCAAGCAGATGCGCGGACTTGCCGCCCGGCGCGGCGCAGGCATCGAGCACACGCGCCGCGGACGGCGCCTGCAAGGCATCGGCCACCTGTTGCGCGGACAGATCCTGCACCGATACCGCCCCCTGTGCGAAACCCGGCAGACTTGCCACCGGCACGGCAACCGGCAGGCGCACCGCGTCGGCGGACAAAGGCTCGGCCACGGCGTCGATGCCGGCCTCGGCCAACAGCACCAGATAGGCATCGCGCGCATATTGCTGCCGATTCACCCGCAGCCACATCGGTGCCGGCTGCAGGCTTTGCGTGATGATTTCAGACGCCTGCTGCGGCCAATCACGACGCACCTGTGCCAACAACCATGCCGGCCACGCATCCTCGGCGCGTGCCTCGGCAAAGCCTTCGCGCTGCGCGCGGCGCAGCAGCGCGTTGACCATGCCGGCCTGCCGCTCACGGCCCAGCGCGCGCGCCGCGTCCACCGTCGCCGACAGCGCGGCGTGGGCGGGCAGCTGCAGAACATCCAACTGTGCGAAGCCCGCCATCAGCAATGCGCGCAGATCGCTGTCGCGTGCGCCCAGCGGCTTCTGCAACCACTGCCGCAGCGCCTGATCGTAGACCGCGCGCCGACGCAACACGGCAAAACAGATGGCTTCCAGCAGTGCCCGGTCACGACCATCGTCGAGCCTGGGCAGGGCCGCACCGAGTTCGGCTTTCAACGAGCGGCCTTTGCCGATGACGGCCGCCAGCACCTTGGCCGCCAGCGCGCGGGTCTGCACGCCGGGCTGTGCCGCCGCGGATTTTCCCCACGGCGAAGAACTCACCACCGTCATCGCCTCAGCCCTCGACCCGCAGATCGCGGCGCGCGTTGAGGTAGTCCGCCGCGGTGATCGCCTTGCCGCCTTCGCGCTGCACCACACGCAGGCGCAACGCGCCCTGCCCGCAGGCGATGTCGATACCCTCGCGCGTGGCGCCGATCACCGTGCCCGGGGCCTGGCCATGATTGTCGTCAATGGCGACCGCGCCGTGGATGCGTACCCGCTCGCCGGCCAGCATGGCCTCGGCCACCGGCCAAGGACTGAAGGCGCGCACGCGGCGCGCCAGCGCAGCTGCCGGCTCCGCCCAATCGAGCCTGGCTTCAGCCTTGTCCAGCTTGTGTGCATAGGTGACACCCGCTTCCGGCTGGCGCTGCGGCACCGGCTTGAGGCCAGCGCGCAACAGCCCAAGACCGTCGGACAGCACCTGCGCGCCCAACTGTGCCAGGCGGTCATGCAACTGGCCACCGGTATCGGTGTCGCTGATCGGGGTGTGCTGGCGCAACAACACAGGGCCGGTATCCAGCCCTGCTTCCATCTGCATCAGGCAGACGCCGGTTTCGGCGTCGCCGGCCTCGATCGCGCGCTGGATGGGCGCCGCACCACGCCAACGCGGCAACAGCGAGGCATGTACGTTCCAGCAGCCATGGGTCGGAATGGCCAGCACCGCCTTGGGCAGGATCAGGCCGTAGGCCACCACGATCATCAGGTCCGGCTGCAGGTCACGCAGCTGCTGCTGGGCTTCGGCGGTCTTCAGGCTCTCTGGCTGGAACACCGGGATGCCGCGCGCGATGGCGTCCAGCTTCACCGGCGAGGGCATCAGCCCGCGACCACGCCCAGCCGGGCGATCCGGTTGGGTGTAGACCGCTACCACTTCATGCTGGCGCGCAGCGGCAGCCAACGAGGCAACGGCGAATTCCGGCGTACCGGCGAAGATGATTTTCATTGGGCGGGGATTCGCTATTCGGGATCCGGGATTGGCAAGAACAACGCAGCGGCAGCTGCCAACAATCGCGAATCAAAAAAGGAGCGTGCAGGTCAAGGAGATAGAACAGAGCGCCAGGACATCCGGGAGGCGCGGCACAACCTGCTCTTGCCAATCCCCAATCCCGACGCCCCGATCCCACCCTTGAATCAGGCTACGTGCTTGCGCGACTTGGCCAGCTTCTTGCGCACCATTTCGCGCTTGAGCGGCGACAGGTAGTCGATGAACAGCTTGCCGTCCAGGTGATCCATCTCGTGCTGGATGCAGGTGGCCAACAGCTCATCGGCGGCCAGCTCCTGCGGCTTGCCCTCACGGTCGAGGAAGCGCACCACGATGGAATCGGCACGGGTGACATCGGCATAGATGCCCGGTACCGACAGGCAGCCTTCCTGATAGACGCGGCCGCCTTCGCTGGCGCTGACGATTTGCGGATTGATGAATACCTGCGGCTCGTTGTGCTCTTCGCTGACGTCGATGACCATGAAGCGCTTATGGACGTCCACCTGGCTGGCGGCCAGGCCGATGCCGGGAGCGTCGTACATGGTCTGCAGCATGTCGTCGATCAACTGCTGGAAGGCCGGCGTGGTCACTTCGGCAGCCTCGACAAGGGCCGCCTTGGTGCGCAGGCGCGGGTCTGGGAACTCAAGAATGGGCAGGAGGGCCATGGCGATACCAATCTGGGATGCCGCTTATTTCGGCAAGATGTCCCAATTCTACCGCTTGCGCTTGCCCGGCGCGCCCGTTTCTGCAATATAGTGCGACAACCTGTTGGGGAATCAGGCAGATCGCAACCATGTTGAAACAATTACGTACGGTCGCCGCCGTGGCGATGCTGACCGTCACGACCTATGCCGTGGCCGTCGAAATGAACGGCACTCACCCTGACACCTACGTGGTGCGCAAGGGCGATACTTTGTGGGACATATCGGCACGTTTCCTGAAGAAGCCGTGGCTTTGGCCGGAAATCTGGCAGGCCAACCCGCAGGTCAAGAATCCGCACCTGATCTATCCGGGCGACGTTCTGAGCCTGGCCTATCTGGACCGCGTGACGGCCCAGCCCGGCCCGCGCCAGGAAGCCCCGATCACCGGCGTACCGCTGTCGGACGTTGAGCCTTTCCTTAAGAACCTGAACGTCGTCGACAGCTTCGAAGACCTGCCCTATGTGGTCGGCCTGGAAGACAACCGCCTGCGCGCCAGCGCCGGGCAGAAGGCCTATGTCATGGGCCTGGACGGTGCACAGGCCGGCCAGCGCTACATGGTGGTGCGTCCGACCGTGCGCTTTGCCCAACCCAAGCCGACCGAGGACCTGGACAACCGCGGCAAGGTCACCCCGGGCAGCGGCAACCTCTGGGGCAGCTTCATTGCCACCAATGACCGCAACGAGGTGCTCGGCTACGAGCTGGCCCAGGTCAATGTCGGCACCCTGACCCAGGTCGCCAGCGGCGATGTGCAGGCCTCCACCCTGCAGTTGGAAGCCAGCGGCAGCGAAGTGCGCCGGGGCGACCGCCTGATGCCGGTACAGATCAACCCGTATGACCTGCAGTTCATCCCGCATGCCCCGGCCACCGCCCCGGCACCGGGCCAGCTGCGCGTGCTTGCCGTGACCGACACCTTCACCAGCGGCGGCCCGCGCGATGTCATCGCCATCTCCGGTGGCGCACGCGAGGGCATCAACAACGGCACGGTGTTCTCGATCTGGCGCAGCGGCAGCCACGTTGCCCACCGCATGCAGTACCCGGGCTCTTCGCGTGCCGACGACGCACTGAAGGGTGGCGCAGGCCGGGTTGCCCTGCCGGACGAGTATGCGGCCCATGCGATGGTGTTCCGCACCTTCGACAAGGTCAGCTACGCACTCATCATGGAAGGCACCAAGCCGGCGCGCCTTGGCTACGAGCTGAAGCACCCGGACGCGCAGTAAGCGCTAGCCTTACGCTTCAAGACAACGGCGCCCGAGGGCGCCGTTGTTGTTTGCAGCGGCAGGCTGGGGCATGCCTCGAACAATCATCACCGCTCCCCCCGCCCCGCCCTGTTGCCCCGACCTGTTGACCCTGGCCCTGGCCGGCGGCCCCCTGTCCGCGTTGCGCAGACTGCTCGACCAGCACGGCACCGGCAGCGCCGCGATGGCCGCCGGCAAGGAAGGCTGGCAGGCGGCGGGCTGCACACCGGCCCAGTGCCAGGCCCTGGCAAAGCCCGCTGCCGACGACTGGGCGCGCGCCAACGCGTGGCTGGCCGACGATGCACACCACCTGATCGGCTGGGGTGACCCGGATTACCCATCCCTGCTGCGCGACAGCCCCAATCCGCCACTGGCATTGTTCCTGGCCGGCAACCCCACGAGTCTCTGGCAACCGGCGATCGCCATCGTCGGCAGCCGCATGCCCAGCGCCGGCGGTCGCGACATCGCCCGCGACTTCGCCTCCGCCCTGGCGGGGCACGGCCTCACCATTGCCAGCGGCCTGGCCGCCGGCATCGACGCCGCCGCGCACCGGGCAGCACTTGCCTGCAACGGCAGTACCTATGCGGTGATCGGCACCGGCCCTGACCTGGCTTACCCCCGCCATCACCGCCAATTGCAGGCGCAGATCGCCGCCGCAGGTGCCGTCATCAGCGAATACCCGCCCGGCACACCGCCGCGCAGCGGCCAGTTCCCTGCGCGCAACCGGCTGTTGGCGGCACTGGCACTGGGCACCGTGGTGATCGAGGCCGCTGAACGCTCCGGCGCGCTGATCACCGCCCGCCTGGCCAGCGAAGCCGGGCGCGAGATCTTTGCCGTGCCCGGTTCCATCCATAACCCGATGGCGCGCGGCTGCCATCGGCTGATACGCGAAGGTGCAACCTTGGTGACACACATCGACGACATTCTTGAAGGCGTGGCCAATCTGGCCGGCGAACTGGCCTGCGCCTTGCAAACCCGGCTTCAGACCCCCATCTCCGTTGTACCGTCCGGCCAGCACCCGGCCGTCACGCCACCGGACCCAGACTACCAGCGATTGTGGGATGCCTTGGGTTATGACCCAACCGGTATGGATTTACTGATCGAGCGCACTGGATTGACGGCCGCCAGCCTGTCCTCCATGCTGCTGCTCATGGAATTGGAAGGGAGGGTGTCGTCCGCGCACGGCCGTTACACCCGCACCTGAAGGTTTCTTCACCTCCACAGCGCCGATGGCGCAGGCCGAGGGGCAATGAAAGAGAGCATCCTGGACGTCCTGCTGTACCTGTTTGAACACTATTTCAGCGAAGATGCTGATCTCATCCGAGACCGCGACTCGCTACAGAACGGCCTGATCCAGGCCGGTTTCAGTCCCGCCGAAATCAACAAGGCCTTCGACTGGCTCGATGCCTTGGCAGAACAACGCCCCGCGGTGGCACAGCCACGCGTTGACGGGCCGGTGCGCGTATTCCATGGCCCGGAGCTGGACAAGCTTGATGTGGAAAGCCGCGGCTTCCTGCTGTTTCTTGAACAGCAGCGCATCCTTGACGCCGACCAGCGCGAACTGGTGCTGGATCGCGCCATGGCCCTGGACCAGGACGAACTGGATCTGGACGACCTGAAGTGGGTGGTGCTGATGGTGCTGTTCAACCAGCCCGGCGCGGAAGCCGCCTATGCATGGATGGAAACCCAGATGTTCGTCGACGAACCCGAACCCCTGCACTAAGCCCGGCAACGGCGTGCAGGGATGCATAAGGACAACACCTACGTGAGCCAGTGGTTCTACGCCGAGGGCAACCGCGAACGCCGCGGCCCGATCAGCGACGAGGATATCGTCGCGCTGTTCCATTCCCGTCGCATCGACGAGGACACCTTGGTCTGGCGCGAGGGCGCCAGCGACTGGCAGCCGCTGCGCGGGTTCGCCAGCGAGCTTGGGCTCACACTGGAACGGACTGCCCCGGCAAGCCCGCAGCCGGTTCCGCCAGCATTGCCGCAGGGCCCGCACGCAATCCACAGCGCCACCTCGGCGGCGCCGCGGCCGGGAATGTCCGGTTGCGCGATTGCCGGCATCATCGCGGCGGTGGTCGGGGTCATCCTGCTGGCCGTTGCCGGCATTCTCGCGGCCATTGCCGTGCCGGCTTACCAGGAGTATCTGCTGCGCTCCAAGACCACCATGGTGCAGGGCCAGCTGCTCGACCTGAAACAACAGGTGGTCGCGTTCGTGGCCGCCAACGAGCGCTGCCCGATCAACGACGACGAAGGCTTCGGCAGCCCGGAAAGCTATGCCGACGGCGACATCGCCCAGGTCCGTATCGGCCGTCTCGAAGAGGCGCATTGCGGGCTGGAAGCACGCCTGCACGCGCCCAAGCAGGCCCAGCTTGACGGCAGAAGCATCTGGCTCGACTACGATACGCAGACCGGCACGTGGCAATGCAGCTCCGATGTCGAAGACCGATACCTGCCAAGCAACTGTCGCGGTTGATTGGCAACGGCTACAACTTTCATGGGGAAAATGATGAGTCAGTGGTACTACGCTGATGCCCAGCGCGAGCGGCATGGTCCGATTGAAGCGGACGCCCTCCGCGATAAATTCCGCGCGGGCGAGATCGACCTGGACACCCTGGTATGGCGTGAAGGCATGCCGCAGTGGCAGTCGCTCTCAACGGTGACCGACGAACTGCAGCTGTTGGCGCAGGCCAACACCGGCATCGACCTGCGCAACGACTATGCCGCCATCGAAAGCGGCGAGGCGCTGGTAGCCCCGGTCACTGCGGCCGAAGCCCCGGTGTCGACCGACACCGATGCGCATTCCCCCTATGCCGCGCCCGCCAGCCGTCCGCAGGATGTGGACCCGGCGGCGGTACAGGGCGGGTTGGTGGTGCAGGCAGGCTTCTGGAAGCGTGTCGCCGCCTATTTCATCGACTATGTGATCATGACGATGTTCACCTACATCGTGCTGATCCCGCTGAGCATCCTCGGCGCGATTGTCGGCGGTGTGGCCGGCAGCTCGGACTCCGCCGCCGGCTCCATTGGCATGATCGTGACCATGGGCGTCGGTTACCTGCTGATCTTCGCCGGCAACCTGATGTATCCGGCATGGATGCATTCGTCCAAGTACCAGGCCACGCTGGGCAAGATGGCCGTGGGCATCAAGGTAGTGCGCAGCAACGGTGAGCGCCTGACCCTCGGTCGCGCGGTGGGCCGCTTCTTCGCCTACCTCCTGAGCAGCATCACCTTGTGCATCGGTTTTGTGATGGCCGCCTTCACCGAGCGCAAGCAGGCCCTGCATGACATCATCTGCGACACCCTGGTGGTGGACAAGTTCGCCTTCACCGAACATCCGGAGTGGCAGCAACAGGGCCTGGGCACGGTCACCATCGTGATCCTGTCGCTGGTTGGCCTGGGCATGCTTTGCCTGATCGGGCTTGTGGTGATCATTGGCATTGCCGCAGCTGGCTTCAACTGACAAATTGCCGGGGGCGGCTTGACACAAGCCCCTCCGGCATGATTCCTCTAATAAGGAACCAAGCTGAACGCCCGGGCCGCAACCCGGGCGTCGGCTTATGCACAACCCAAACATCGGCTTCACTATCGTCCCGGTTTAAGCCACCCTAGCGCCCCCACACGGGCGTTCCGCCCCAAGAATGTACTGACATGCCCAAGCACCTGCTCATCGTCGAATCACCGGCCAAGGCCAAGACGATCAATAAATACCTCGGCAAGGACTACACGGTCCTGGCCTCGTATGGGCATGTGCGTGACCTGGTTCCCAAGGAAGGCGCGGTCGACCCCGAGAACGGGTTCGCCATGCGTTACGACCTGATCGAGAAGAACGAGAAGCACGTCGAGGCCATCGCAAAAGCCGCAAAGGGCGCCGACGACATCCTGCTGGCGACCGACCCGGATCGCGAGGGTGAAGCCATCAGCTGGCATATCGCCGAGATCCTGAAGCAGCGCGGCCTGTCCGATGGCAAGCCGATGCAGCGCGTGGTGTTCACCGAAATCACCCCGCGTGCGATCAAGGAAGCCATTGCCCAGCCGCGCGAGATCGCCTCGGACCTGGTCGATGCCCAGCAGGCACGGCGCGCGCTGGACTACCTGGTCGGCTTCAACCTGTCGCCGGTGCTGTGGCGCAAGGTGCAGCGTGGCCTGTCCGCCGGCCGCGTGCAGAGCCCGGCGCTGCGCATGATCGTCGAGCGCGAGGAAGAGATCGAAGCCTTCATCTCGCGCGAGTACTGGAGCATCGAGGCCGCCTGTGCGCATCCTTCGCAGCACTTCAATGCCCGCCTGATCAAGCTGGACGGACAGAAGTTCGAGCAGTTCACCATTACCAATGGCGACACCGCCGAGGCCGCGCGCCTGCGCATCCAGCAGGCGGCGCAGGGCGCGCTGCATGTCACCGATGTGGCCAGCAAGGAGCGCAAGCGCCGCCCGGCCGCGCCCTTCACCACCTCCACGCTGCAGCAGGAAGCCTCGCGCAAGCTCGGCTTCACCACCCGCAAGACCATGCAGGTGGCGCAGAAACTATACGAAGGCGTGGCGATCGGCGACGAAGGCACCGTTGGCCTGATCACGTACATGCGTACCGACTCGGTGAGCCTGTCGCAGGACGCGCTGGCCGAGATCCGCGACGTGATTGCCCGCGACTACGGCATCAGCGCGCTGCCGGACAAGCCCAACACCTACACCACCAAATCCAAGAACGCGCAGGAAGCCCACGAAGCCGTGCGCCCGACCTCCGCGTTGCGTACCCCGGCGCAGGTGGGCAAGTACCTCACCGATGACGAGCGCAAGCTGTACGAGCTGATCTGGAAGCGCGCCGTCGCCTGCCAGATGATCCCGGCTACCTTGAACACCGTCAGCGTCGACCTGTCGGCCGGCAGCGAGCACGTGTTCCGCGCCAGCGGCACCACCGTGGTGGTGCCCGGCTTCCTTGCCGTGTACGAGGAAGGCAAGGACAGCAAGAGCGCCGAGGACGAGGACGAAGGCCGCAAGCTGCCGCTGATGAAGCCCGGCGACCGCGTGCCGCTGGACCGTATCGTCGCCGACCAGCATTTCACCCAGCCGCCGCCGCGCTACACCGAAGCGGCACTGGTCAAGGCGCTTGAGGAATACGGCATCGGCCGTCCGTCCACCTACGCCTCGATCATCCAGACCCTGCTGTTCCGCAAATACACCGAGATGGAAGGCCGCAGCTTCAAGCCGACCGACGTGGGCCGCGCGGTCAGCAAGTTCCTGTCCAGCCACTTCACCCAGTACGTCGACTACGACTTCACCGCCAAGCTCGAGGACGAGCTGGATGCAGTGTCGCGTGGCGAGGAAGAGTGGGTGCCGCTGATGGAGCGCTTCTGGGGCCCGTTCAAGGAACTGGTCACCGACAAGAGCGAATCACTGGACCGCACCGATGCCGGCAGCGCGCGCGTGCTCGGCCCGGACCCGGTCAGCGGCAAGGACGTCACCGCTCGTATCGGCCGCTTCGGCCCGATGGTGCAGATCGGCACCGTCGATGATGAGGAAAAGCCCAAGTTCGCCTCGCTGCAGCCGGGCCAGAGCATCTACTCGATCAGCCTGGAAGAAGCACTCAAGCTGTTCGACATGCCGCGCAAGCTTGGCGCCGACGCCAATGGCGAGGAAGTCACCGTCGGCATCGGCCGCTTCGGCCCGTTCGCCAAGCGCGGCAGTACCTATGCCTCGCTGACCAAGGAAGACGATCCCTACAAGATCGACCTGGCCCGCGCCATCTTCCTGATCGAAGAGAAGGAAGAGATCGCCCGCAACCGCATCATCAAGGAGTTCGAGGGCTCGGACATCCAGGTGTTGAACGGTCGCTTCGGCCCCTACATCAGCGACGGCAAGATGAACGGCAAGATTCCCAAGGACCGCGAGCCGGCCTCGCTGACCCTGGCCGAAGTCGAGCAGCTGATGGCCGAAACCGGCAAGCCGGTGCGCAAGGGCTTCGGCAAGAAGGCCGCCAAGAAGACCACGGTCAAGAAGGAAGCCGCACCGAAGAAGGCCGCCGCGAAGAAGGCCCCGGCCAAGAAGGCGGCCACCAAGAAAGCCGCAACCAAAAAGACCGCGGCGAAGAAGGCCACCAAGAAGACCGTCGCCAAGAAGGCAGTGAAGAAGTCGGCCGCCGACGACGCACCGCCGTTCTGAACCTGCACTTCCTTCTCCCTCCGGGAGAAGGTGTCCGAAGGACGGATGAGGGTAGGCTTTGCTCCCGAGGGTGGGAACCAGCACTGCTACTGCTTTCATCTCCCCTCCCCCGCCAACAAGCGGATAATCAGCGCCACCCGCAGCAGGCCGCCCACCGGGCGGCCTTTGCTTTGCGTCCTTTCGCGGACCAGCGCCATCGAACGCGCTGGCCCTCCAACGGTGCTGACCATGCTCGAACTCGACCTGCACAGCGTCGTCCCGGCCCTCAAGGCCGGCGGCGTGATCGCCTACCCGACCGAAGCGGTCTGGGGCCTGGGCTGTGATCCTTCCAACGAAACCGCAGTGATGAAGCTGCTGGCGCTGAAACAGCGCCCGGTCGAGAAAGGCATGATCCTGATCGCCGCCAGTCCAGCGCAGTTGGAAGGCTGGGTGCAGCTGGATGCCCTGCCTGCCGATCGCCGCCAAGCGGTGCTGGACAGCTGGCCCGGCGCCAACACCTGGATCGTCCCAGCCGGCCCACGTGCCCCACGCTGGATCACTGGCGAGCACACCGGCATCGCCGTACGGGTCAGCGCGCATCCGCTGGTACAGGCCCTGTGCAAGGCCTGGGACGGCCCGCTGGTATCAACCAGTGCCAACCTCGCCGGCGAGCCCCCGGCGCGCTCCCGTGAGCAGTTGGACCCGGCCCTGCTGGTCCTGCTGGATGGCCTGCTGGACGGCGCCACCGGCGGCCTTGCCCAACCGACCCGCATCCGCGTGGCCGCCACTGGCGAGGTCCTGCGCGACTGAGCGCCAAGCGCGCCACCCTTAGTGCCGAGCCATGCTCGGCAGGGGCTTCATCGGTAAAGCCTCAGCCGAGCATGGCTCGGCGCTACAGTGCACTACCGGCAATACCTGAAAAGCCTACCCCTCCCCACCCCTCCCCTTGGCTACGCCAAAGGGAGGGAGCAAAAACGTAGTGCCGAGCCATGCTCGGCAGGAGCCTCACCGGCAAAGCCACAGCCGAGCATGGCTCGGCTCTACCGGGCGTTTCCCGCAATACCTGAAAAGCCTACCCCTCCCCAACCCTCCCCTTGGCTACGCCAAAGGGAGGGAGCAAAAACGTAGTGCCGAGCCATGCTCGGCAGGAGCCTCACCGGTAAAGCCACAGCCGAGCATGGCTCGGC
>NZ_JBXFWM010000048.1:0-34297 GCF_056856655.1 Stenotrophomonas sp. STEN033 | reverse complement strand
GGCCCCCCCACAACCGGTGGGTTAGCCGGTGTGCCCCCAGTGATCTCCCGCCCCAGGGTCGGGGGGGTCATGTCGGGAACCCCCATGGGCGAGTTGGGCGCGCCACTACGTTGCTGCGTTGGGGCGTTACCGGGAAAGCCTCTGCCGAGCATGGCTCGGCACTACGTTGCGGTGCTGGGGCCTTACCGGGAAAGCCTCTGCCGAGCATGGCTCGGCACTACGTTGCGGCGCTGAAGCGTTACCGGGAAAGCCTCTGCCGAGCATGGCTCGGCACTACGTTGCTGCGCTGGGGCATTACCGGTAGAGCCTCTGCCGAGCATGGCTCGGCACTACGGTGTGGTGGCGTGTGTTTAGTTGCGCGGCGCCATCGCCAGGATTGCCAGCTGCTGCTGCGCTTCTTCATTGCCGGCTGCGGCGGCAGCCTGCACCTGGGCCAGGTCGGGGTGCTGCACCACCAGTAGCGGGTACTCGCATTCGGGGCAGGCGTATTCGGTCTGCTCGTCGTGCAGCTCCATTTCCATCTGCCGTGAGCTGCCTCTCCATTCGCAGGCGGGGCAGTTGTGCACGTCCTCGCGCCAGCCGGTCTGGTAGTAGTCGTTGACGGTGACGGTCATGGGCAGGGCCTGAAACAAGGGCGGGGAAGTGTAGCCCGGGTAAGCGTGAGCGCACCCGAGAGTTCTTCGCGGGAAGCCCCGGGTGCGGTGGCCCTTACCCGGGCTACGGTGCCGCGATCAGTGCAGCAGCACCAGCGTGGCCAGGCCGAGGAAGGTGAAAAAGCCCATCGAATCGGTCACTGCGGTCAGGAAGATGCCGCTGGCCAGGGCCGGGTCGAAACCCAGCCGCTTCAACGTCAGCGGCACCAGCACGCCGGCCGATGCGGCAAACAGCAGGTTGAAGGTCAGTGCGATGGCGATCACCAGCGACAGCCCTGGCATGTGGAACCACGCCAATACGATCAGGCCGAGCACCGTGCCGAGTACGACGCCGTTGAGCAGGGCCACACGCAGTTCTTTCCACAACAGGGTGCGGGCGTTGGAGGCGCCCACCTGGCCCAGCGCCAGACCGCGGATCATCAGCGCCAGCACCTGGGTGCCGGCATTGCCGCCGAGGCCGGCGACGATCGGCATCAACACGGCCAGCGCCACCAGCTTGTCGATGGTGCCTTCGAAATGACCGACCACGCTGGAGGCGAGGAAGGCCGTGCACAGGTTCACGGACAACCACATCAGGCGCCGGCGCATGGCGCGCCAGACCGGGCTGAACAGGTCTTCGTCCTCGTCCAGACCGGCCGCGCCCAGGGCCTGGTGATCGGCCTGGCCGCGGATGATGTCGACCACGTCATCGATGGTGATGCGGCCGATCAGGATGTTGTTGTCATCCACCACCGGTGCCGAGACCCAGTCATGGTCGGAGAATTGGCGGGCCACTTCGTCGGCGCTTTCGCCGACATCGATGGCCGGCTGTTCGTCGTCGATCAGGCGGTTGATCGGGGTGGTGTCTTCGTGGGTGACCAGCGAGGCCAGTGACAACCGGCCCAGGTACTGGTGGCGACGGCTGACCACGAACAGGTGATCGGTGTGGTCGGGAAGCTCGCCACGCAGGCGCAGGTAGCGCAGCACCACGTCGACGTTGACGTCGGCGCGCACGGTGACCACGTCCGGGTTCATCAGGCGGCCGGCGGTGTCCTCCGGATAGGACAGTACCTGCTCGAGCCGCTCGCGGTTCTCGCGGTCCATCGACTTGAGCACTTCGTCGATGACGGTGTCGGGCAGGTCCTCGACCAGGTCGGCAAGGTCGTCGATGTCCAGGTCTTCGACCGCGGCGATGATCTCGTCCGCGTCCATGTCGGCCAGCAGGCTTTCGCGCACGTCTTCGCCGACATGCACCAGCACCTCACCGTCATCCTCGGCATCAACCAGGCCCCACACCACTTCGCGCTTGCCCGGTGGCAGCGATTCGAGCAGGTTGCCGATCTCGGCCGGCGACAAGGTGTTGACCAGGCGGCGCACCGGCCCCAGGCGGCCGCTGTCCAGTGCATCGGAAAGCAGGCGCAGCTGGCGTGCAGTCTTGTCGTGGCGTACGGCTTCGGCCATGCGCAGCTCCCGGTATGGTGATGGCCGCTGTCCGTGGCGGCAGGCGCCATCGGCGTGTTTAGCCCGCCATTATCACGTGCGATGCGCGGGCTTGCATATAACCGGTGTTACCGGAATCAGTTTCCGGCGACGCCGGCGATCCAGCGTTCAATGCCGCGGCGGTCGCGTGCAGCCAACAACTGCGGGGCCTGCAGGCGCAATGCGCTCAGGTCCACCTCACGGATGGCGCGTCGCACCTCCAGCAAGGTGGCCGGGTGCAGGCTGAACTCGGTCAGGCCCAAGGCTAGCAGCAAGGCTGTCATATGCGCGTCACCGGCCATTTCACCGCAGACCGCGACCGGCGTGTCATGCCGCTGCGCGGTGTCGATCACCTGCCACAGCAACCGCAGCACCGCCGGATGCAGCGGCGAGTACAACTCGGCCACGGCGTCGTTGTTGCGATCGGCGGCCAGCAGGTACTGGACCAGGTCATTGGTGCCTATCGACAGGAAGTCGACCTGGTCGATGAAGGTCTCCAGCGCGATCGCCGCTGCAGGAACCTCGATCATCGCCCCGACCGGGATGCTCTCGGCCACTTCGTGGCCGTCATTGCGCAGGGTCGCGGCCAGCCGCGACAGTCGCCGACGCACTGCCATGATTTCCTCACGGGTGGTCAGCATCGGCACCAGGATGCGCAGCGGGCCGTAGCCGGAGGCACGCAGGATCGCCCGCAACTGGGTGTCGGAGACTTTCGGCCGGGCCAGCGACAGGCGTACGCCACGCAGGCCCAGCGCCGGGTTTTCTTCGCTGCTGAGTACCAGACCGGTGCGATCGGCCTTGTCCGCGCCCAGGTCCAGGGTGCGGATGGTGACCGGGCGGCCGCTCATGCCCAGCACGGTGTCGCGGTAGACGCGGAACTGTTCTTCTTCGTCAGGCAGCTGGTTGCGCTGCATGAACAGGAATTCGGTGCGGTACAGGCCCAAGCCGCGGGCACCCAGTGCATGTGCCTGGGCGACGTCGTCATGCGATTCGGCATTGGCCAGCAAGGTGATTTCCACGCCATCCAGGGTGCGCGTGGGCTTTGCCCGTAGGCGGCCGAGTTCGCGTTGTTCGCGGGCCAGCTCGCGTTGGCGCTCACGGTACTGGCGCAGCTCGCTCGGGCCCGGGTCGACCACGATCTCGCCGCTGCCGCCATCCAGGATCAGCACGTCGCCATCGCTGACTTTCTGCAATACCGCGCTGGCGGCCACCACCAACGGCATGTGCAGGCTGCGGGCGAGGATGGCGCTGTGCGAGAGCACGCTGCCAGCGCTGCTGACGATGCCGACCACGCCTTGCGATTGCAGCTGCGCCAGTTCCGAGGGAGCAACGTTCTCGCAGACCAGGATTTCGCCGGCCAGGCCCTTCATGGTGGTGTTGCGCTTGTGCAGGAAGGACTGGATGCGGCCGATCACGTGGTCCAGGTCGTCCATCCGGCTTTTCAGGTAGGCATCTTCCATGCCTTCGAATACCTGCGCCAGGCGGTCGCGCTGGATGCGCAGGGCATGGCTGGCGCTGTAACGCTTGCTGCGCACCAGCTCGTCCAAGGCGGTCAGCAGTTCGGGGTCGTCCAGCAACATGGCGTGCAGGTCGAGGAATTCGCCGACTTCCGCCGGCAAGGCGCCCTGCAGGCGGGTACGCAGTTCACGCATTTCCTGGCGCGCGGCATCGGTGGCGCGGTGCAGGCGTTCCAGTTCGTGCTCGACCGCGGCGGCGGCGACACGCTTTTCACCAATATCCTGCACGTGCGGCAGGCGGACGCGGGCACGGCCCAGCGCGGTGCCACGGGAAGCAGGCAGGCCCAGTAAACGGGTCACCGCTGCCGGCTCCACGCAAGGGCTGCACCAGCGGGCGCGGCCTGCGCCATCAGTTGTCCTCGTCGAAACGGCGCTCGAACAGGGCGGTGACGGCCTCCAGCGCGGCAGCCTCGTCCTCGCCATCCACGCGTACCGTGACCGGCGTGCCTTGTGCGGCAGCCAGCAACATCACGCCCATGATGCTCTTGGCGTTGACCTCGCGGCCCTTGGCCACCAGCGTGGCATTGGCGCGGAAGGCGGACAGCACCTGCACCAGTTTGGCGGTGGCGCGGGCATGCAGGCCCAGCCGGTTGGAAACAATGAGTTCTTGTTCAAGCATCGTCGGTGATGACTCCGTTGCGAGCGCCCGCCGCCGCAGTGGCGGGCAGTTGGTCCAATCCCTGTTCCGGATAGTTCATTACCCGCAGCAACATCGCCAGACTCAATCCCGATACACGCCGGGTCGGGGTGCCCAGGCGGGCCAGCTTGCCGGCGAGATTGCTGGGGCTGGCGCCATAGAGATCGGTCAGTATCAACACGCCGCCTTCGCCTTCCACCCGCCGCATCGCCGCCGAGGCGGCGGGCAGCAGGGCATCCAGGTCGGCGTCGAAAGGCACTTCGAACGCTTCTGTCTTCAGCGGCAGTTGCCGCAACAAGGCGGTCGTCACTTCCAGCAGGGAAGTGCCGACACCGGTATGAGTTACTAGGAGAATGCCGCAGGTCATCCCTGAACGTTAACAGGTCAGGCCAAGTCCGCGATAGCGCTTAAATCTGTCTTCTGTGTGCCATTCAGGGCATGCGCGGTGATTGCGCAGGCGCGTGTTCAATCCTGCTCGCGATGGAAGGTGGCCACGTCCTGCCAGCCCTGCTCGCGGGCATGCCGGGCCAGTCGTTCGGCCAGATAGACCGAACGGTGCTTGCCGCCGGTGCAACCGAAGGCCACGGTGACATAGCTGCGGGTTTCGCTGCCCAGTTTGGGCAGCCAGGTGTCGAGCAGGTCCTGCAGCTGGCTGACGTAGCGCACCACCTCGGGCTGGGCGTCCAGGTATTCGCGGACTTCGCGGTCGCGCCCGGTCAGTGAGCGCAGTTCCGGGTCCCAATGCGGATTGGGCAGCACCCGTGCATCGAAGACGAAATCGGCTTCGGCGGGCACGCCGCGTTTGTAGGCGAAGGATTCGAACAGCAGCGACAACTTGCTCTCGTGGCTGAGTGCGAAATCGGTGATGACACGGCGCCGCAGCTGGTGCACGTTGAGGCGGGTGGTGTCGATGATGGCATCGGCCTCGCGGCGCAGCGGCGCGGTCAGTTCGCGCTCGCGGCTGATGGCTTCGGGCAGGGACAGGCCCAGATGGCTGAGCGGATGGCGGCGGCGGGTATCGGCATAGCGCGCCAGCAGGGTGTCGTCATCGGCTTCGAAGAACAGCAGACGCGCTTCAATGCCGTAGTCCAGCGCAGTCTTGCGCCAGGCCGCCAGTTGGCTCAGGTCGCTGCGGCCGCGTACGTCGATGCCGACAACCAGTCGCTGCGGTCGGTTTTCCTCGCGTTCGCCGAGCACGCCGCGCACGAACTCCGGCAGCAGGTTGACCGGGATGTTGTCCGAACAGTAGTAGTCCAGGTCTTCAAAGGTCTTCAACGCCACCGATTTGCCCGAACCGGACAGGCCGCTGACGATGATCAATACCGATGCAGGGTGTGAACTCATGGACTACGTTGCTCCAGCAGGTTGCTATGGCGGGCGATGAACATCGCCGCCGGATCGATGCCCTTGGTGCGCAGGATGTGCAGGCGGGTGGCGGCCTCGGTCAGCACCGCGAGGTTGCGACCAGGCATCACCGGCAGGGTGATCAGCGGCACGTCCAGGTCCAGTACGTGGCGTTTGCCCGAATCGCCGGTCAGGCGCTCATAGCCATAACTGCTGGGTTCGGTCATCGGCTTGGTCAGGTGGACGATGAGGCGAAGGTACTTGTTCTTCTTTACAGACGTGTCACCGAACATCTGGCGCACGTTCAGCACGCCCAGCCCGCGCACCTCCAGCAGATCCTGCAGCAGTTCGGGGCAGGTGCCATCGAGCACGTCGGGGGCGATCTGGGTGAATTCGGGGGCGTCGTCGGCGACCAGCCGATGACCGCGAGAGAGCAGCTCCAAGGCCAGTTCGCTCTTGCCTGAGCCGGCCTCGCCGGTGATCAGTACGCCAATGGAGTAGATCTCCATGAATACGCCATGCAGGATGACCCGTGGCGCCAGCGTGCGGGCCAGGTGGTAGCTGAGGTGGTTGAGCAGTTCGTGGCCGCGGCGCGGCGATACCCACAACGGGGTCTGCGATTCGTCCGCGGCCGAGCGCAGGTCCTCCGGGCAGCCATGGCTTTTGGTGATGACCAGCGCCAGCGGTCGCGCCTGGATGATGCGCTCGATCACTTCCCAGCGCTGGCGTGCGTCCAGTGAATCCAGCCAGGTCAGTTCCTCGGTGCCGAGGATCTGCACTTTGTTCGGGTAGATGGTGTTGAGATAGCCGGCCAGCGAGGGCCGCCGCGAGACGGTATTGCCCGCCTCCAGTTCGCGTTGCGCACCGGCATGGCCGGCAACCCAGCGCAGGTCGAGTTTCTCGCGCTGCTGGTCGAAGAGTTCCTGGGCGGTGATGCTGGTATTCATCCGCTGCGCGCCTGTTGCGGGTTGATGATGATGTTCCTGAGGGTCTGTGCGTCGGGGGCCACGCGCAGCGCCTGGCGGATGTCGGCGTCGGAAAAGATCTCCGCCAGCTCGGACAGCAGCATCAGGTGTTGATGGGTGTAATGGGCGGGCACGGCCATCGCGAAGACCAGGTCCACCGGTTCATCACCGCCGAAATCGACGGGCTCCTGCAGACGGAGCAGGGCGCCGCGGGGTTCCTGCAAGGTGTCCGAGCGTCCGTGGGGAATGGCGATGCCATGGCCGATGGCGGTGCTGCCGACGCTCTCGCGTTCGCGCAGGCTCAGGAACAGGCTGTCCGCGCCGGCCTCGCGGCAGGCAAGCAGGCGGGAGGCGGCAATCAGGGTGCTGTCACGATCAGCGGCCGCAAGTACCTGGGTACTCACGGCCGCCATCAGGTCGGTCAACGGCATGTTGGCTTACGGCTGGGTATAAAGATCAGCCATTGTCGCGCAGAGCATGCGATGCGTGGGGAAGATGCTTTTCCTTGTGCTTTATGACCAGTCGGTCGAGCTTGTCGGCCAACACGTCGATGGCTGCGTACATGGTGGTTGCAGCGGCATCGGCGTGCAGGGTGCGCCCGGGTAGATTCACCGTGGCGACGACGAGGTAGTCAGGCTTGCGGGTGGACAACTGGACGCGGACTTCGCAGTGCTGGTCGAAGTGCCGACCCAGCCGTTCCAGCTTTGTTTCCACGTATTCCTTCAGGGCAGGCGTGACTTCAACTTGCTGGCCATACGTCTCGATACGCATCGGATTCCTCCTGTGGTTCGGGGTTGCCTAGATGAACCCTGCGCTGCCCAACGAATGCTTCAGACGATGCGGACGCGTTCGTGAGAGGCACAGATGTTCATGGCCTCACGATACTTCGCAACGGTGCGGCGCGCTACCGGTATGCCACTGGTTTTGAGCATTTCAGCCAGCTTGGCGTCAGAAAGCGGTTTGCGCGGGTTTTCCGCATCGATCAGGTTGCGGATCATCGACTGGATGGCGGTGCTGGAAGCCTCGCCGCCGCCTTCGGTATCAATGCCGGAGGCGAAGAAGGCGCGCAGCGGCAGGGTGCCGCGCGGGGTACGCACGTACTTGCGGGCGATGGCGCGCGAAATGGTGGATTCGTGCAGTTCCAGCTCGGCGGCGATTTCACGCAGCGTTAGCGGACGCAGGGCCTGTTCGCCGAATTCCAGGAAGCCGGCCTGGTGGTGCAGCAGGCTGTTGACCACGCGCAGCAGGGTTTCCCCACGGGCTTCCAGGCTTTTTAGCAGCCAGCGCGCTTCCTGCAGCTGTGCACGCAGATAGCTGGCGTCGGCGTCACCGCAGCGACGGATCAATTGTTCGTAACCGCGATTGATGACGACCCTGGGGCCGGCATGACCGGCCAGCGCGCAGCGCCAGATGCCGCGCTGGCGCCAGACCACGCAATCGGGCACGACATAGGTGTCCGAGGTCATCTGTCCCAGTTGCTTGCCGGGGCGCGGGTCCAGCGAGCGCAGCAACTGCACGGCTTCTTCCACGTCGGCGGCAGGCTGCTTGAGTTCCTGGGCGATGCCGGCAATGCCGGCGCGCGGCAGGCGCTCCAGTGGGCCATCGGCGATGCGGCGGGCCAAGTCCAGGGCAGGGGTTTGGCAGGGCAGCACGTCCAGCTGCAGGCGCAGGCATTCGCCCAGACTGCGCGCGCCAACGCCCGCTGGATCGAAGCGCTGGATCTGGCGCAGCACCGCCATGATCTCGTCTTCGTCGGCGTGGATTTCCGGCAGCAGGGTCTGCGAGATTGTCGACAGCGGCTCGCGCAGATAGCCGTCTTCATCCAGGGCATCGATCAAGGCCACGCCGATGGCGCGATCGACGGGGCCAAGATGGGTCAGGTGCAGCTGCCACAGCAGATGATCGGCGAGGGTGTCGCCATCTTCGGCCTGCTCGCGCTCGCCGTTGTCACCCTCATCGTCGAATGAACCGGAGCGCGCGCTGCTCCAGTCTTCATCGCCGCCGTCCCAGTCCTCGCCCTCGGCATTGATGTCGCCTTGCGCGGGATCAATCGGGGCATCGTCGTTGGCGCTGCTCGTCGGCGCATCGTCGCCGTCGTTGGTTTCGGTGTTTTCCGCCCATTCCAGCAGTGGATTGGTTTCCACTGCTTCGGTGAGTTCCAGCTCCAGCTCGGTGCTGGACATCTGCAGCAGCCGTATGGCCTGACGCAACTGCGGCGTCATCACCAGGCTCTGTCCCATCGATGTCTGCAGCCGAGCTTTCATGCCTGTTCCGTTCGGGTAGGGGCACGACGTGGCGCTGCGACTCAGAGGGTGAAGGCGTCCCCGAGGTAGACACGGCGCACATCGGTATTGGCCAGCAATTCTTCCGGTGCCCCCTGCGCCAGTACGCTGCCCTCAGCGAGGATATACGCACGGTCGCAGATTCCCAAGGTTTCGCGCACATTGTGATCGGTGATCAGGACACCGATGCCGCGTTGCTTGAGGTGGGTCACGATGCGCTGGATCTCGCCGACCGAGATCGGGTCGACGCCGGCAAACGGTTCGTCGAGCAGGATCAGGCGTGGCTTGGCTGCCAGCGCACGGGCGATTTCGCAGCGGCGGCGTTCGCCGCCGGACAGGCTCGCGCCGGTCTGATCGGCCACATGGCTGATCTGCAGTTCTTCCAGCAGCGAGGACAGTTCGCGTTCGCGGCCGGCATTGTCCAGGTCCTCGCGCAGTTCCAGCACCAGGCGGATGTTGTCGGCCACGCTGAGCTTGCGGAACACCGACGGCTCCTGCGGCAGGTAACCCACGCCCAGCTTGGCGCGCTCGTACATCGGCTCGGAGGTGATGTCCTTGCCGTCCAGCACAATGCTGCCGGCATCGGCGGCGACCAGGCCAACGATCATGTAGAAACAGGTGGTCTTGCCGGCACCGTTGGGGCCGAGCACGCCGACCACTTCGCCGGCATCCAGGGTCAGCCCGAAGTTCTTGACGACTTCGCGGCTCTTGTAGCGCTTGCGCAGGCCTTGGGCAACGAGCATTACTTGTTGTCTCCCGACGCCGCTGCTGCCGGCGCCTTGTTCTTGGGCTGGATCACGGTGCGCACGCGGGTGCCGTCGCCACCGCTCTGCATCGCGCCGCTGCGGGTGTTGTAGACCATGCGCTGGCCGGCGTTGGTGCCGCGCTCGGATTCAACCTTGTAGTTGCCGGTGAGCACGATGACTTCGGTGGCGACGTTGTAATCCAGGTTGTCGGCGCGGGCATTCATCCAGGTGTTGTCGTCCATCTGCTGCTTCAGCGTGGCCTGCTTGCCGGTCAGTACGACGCGCTCGGTTTCGCCGTTCTTCTGGATGACGTCGGCGGTATCGGCATGGATTTCCAGCGTGCCCTGGGTGATGACCACATTGCCGCTGAAACGGCACTTGCCATTGTCACCGACCATGTTGCAGTCGCTGTTGGTCGAATCGATGGTCATCGCCTGGTTGCGGTCGGACGACTTGGCCCACGCCATGCCGGGTGCGAGCAGGGCGGCGAGCAGGGTGATCGACGCGAGCTTAGCGGGCAGCATTGGGTTCATAGCGGGTCTTGACCTGGGAAAGGAGAGAATACTGCTGGGATTTGAGGTTGGCACGGAAGCCGACACCGGTCTGGGTGAGGCCAGGCCGGGTCACCGTGACGCGACCATCGGTGCGCGCCAGATTCTGCTCGGTCAGCACGTCCAGCGCATCGGTGCGGAAAGTAGTGGGAGGCGTCCTGCCATCATTGGGGCTGTCGCCGGCAACACTGCCGCGCAGGCGCAATTCCTCGCCCTTGGGGCTGACCCAGCCGGTATCGGCGCGCAGTTCCCAGTGCTGTCCGGCGGCATCGGGCAACAGGAACAGGGGCTTGCTGATGGTCGAGGTCTGGTCGGCGCGGTTGCGCGCCATCGAGGGCGCGCGCAGGGTCACCGACTCGTGGCCTTCCTTGTCCAGGGTGACGATTTCAAAATCGGTCAGGGTGAAGTCGGTGCTGCCTTCTTCGATCGCGGTGGGGGCGGTGCTGGCGCGGTTGCGCCATGCCGACCAGCCGGTGAGCAGTGCTGCCAGCAACAGGCCAATACCAAGAAGCGAGCGCCAGCTCATCAGGAAAACCTCGCCAGTACAGCGTCCAGCTTGCCTTGCGCGGCCAGCAGTACGTCACACAGCTCGCGCGCCGCGCCACGCCCGCCCTGGGCACGGGTCTGCCAATGCACGCGTTCGGCGATCCAGGGATGGGCATCGGCCGGTGCCACCGCCAGGCCCACCGCACACAGCGGTGCCAGGTCGGGCAGGTCATCGCCCATGAAGGCAACCTGGTCCAGGCCGATGCCGTGCTGGTCGCACAGGGCGCGCACGCTGGCCAGCTTGTCGCCCACCGCGATCTGGGTGTCGATGCCCAGGTCAGCGCCGCGGCGCTGCGCCGACAGGCTGTTGCGGGCGGTGATCAGCACCGGGTGGATGCCATGCTGCTGCAGCAGTTTCAGGCCCAGGCCGTCCTGCACGTAATACGCCTTGCTCTCGTTGCCGGCGTGGTCGTAGAACAGGCGACCGTCGGTCAGGGTGCCGTCCACGTCAAAGCAGGCCAGGCGGATGCTGCCGGCGGTGGCGTGCAGGTTGGCGGGGAAAAGCGCGAGCGGCGAGTAGGGCATGGGCAGGCAGTATCCGTTGCGGCAGGTCGGGCGTTGGCCCGAGGCCGTTGATTGTGCGGGGTTCAGACGACTTTTGCCCGCAACAGGTCATGAATGTTCAGGGCGCCGACGGGGTGATTGTCGCCGTCGACCACGATCAAGCCATTGATCTTGTGGGTTTCCAGCAGGCGCGCGGCTTCGGCGGCAAGCTGGTCGGCACCGATGGTGCGCGGGTTGCGGGTCATCACCTGGGCGATGCTGGCGGTGCGCACGTCCAGGTCGGTGTCCAGGGCGCGGCGCAGGTCGCCATCGGTGAACAGGCCAACCAGCTTGCCCTGCGCATCGACCACGGCAGTCATGCCCAGACGCTTGCGGCTCATTTCCATCAGCGCCTGGCTGAGGCTGGCGTCGTCACTGACGCAGGGCAGGTCGTCGCCGGCATGCATCACATCGGTGATGTGCAGCAGCAGGCGCCGGCCCAGGCTGCCGGCCGGGTGCGAGCGGGCGAAATCGTCGGCGGTGAAGCCGCGCGCGTCCAGCAAGGCCACGGCCAGCGCATCGCCCATCGCCAGCGAGGCGGTGGTGCTGGAGGTCGGGGCCAGCGCGAGCGGGCAGGCCTCGTGGTCGACGTTCACGTCCAGATGCACGTCGGCGGCCAGCGCCAGGCTGGACTGGGGCCTGCCAGTCATGGAAATCAGTGGGTTGCCCTGGCGCTTGAAGACGGGCAGCAGGGTCAGTACTTCATCCGATTCGCCGGAATAGGAGAGCGCCAATACCACGTCATCTTCGGTGATCATGCCCAGATCGCCGTGCCCGGCTTCGCCCGGGTGCACATAGAACGATGGCGTGCCGGTCGAGGCCAGGGTTGCGGCGATCTTGCGCGCGATATGCCCGGATTTGCCCATGCCGGTGGTGACCACGCGGCCGCGCGAGGCCAGTACCAGGCGGCAGGCGGCGGCGAATTCGGTACCGATGCGGCCGCCCACCCGGTCCAGTTCGTCGCGCTCGATCTCGAATACACGGTGACCACTGGCCACCAGGTCGGCGTCGCGCAATGTAGCCAGGGAAAGCGGGGAAGCAGCCATACGGATGCCACTCGGATAGTAGAATGGGGGTTCATTTTATTAGGAAAGCGCTTTGGACGCCGAGACCATCCGAAATCTGATCGAAGCCGGCCTGCCGGGCGCCCGCGCCGACGTGCAGGGCGACGACGGGGTGCACTTCGAGGCCACGGTGATCTGCGAGGCATTCGCCGGCAAGATGCCATTGGCGCGCCACCGCATGGTGTATGCGACGCTGGGCGACCTGATGGGCGGCGCCATCCACGCGCTGGCGCTGAAAACCCTTACTCCGGGTGAAGCCGGCTGAGCCGGCGCACTCTCTTTTCCCTATACCGGCCTTAAATCCATGGCAAAAATCGTAGTCACCGGCGGCAAAGCGCTGAACGGTGAGGTTCATATCTCCGGCGCCAAGAACGCCGTCCTGCCGATCCTGTGCGCCACCTTGCTGGCCGATGCGCCGGTGGAAATCACCAACGTGCCGCATCTGCACGACGTGATCACCACCGTGAAGCTGCTCGGTGAGCTGGGTGCCAAGGTCACCATCGACCAGGGCACGTTGTCGCGCGGCAGCGCGGTGGTGGTGGATCCGCGCACCGTCGATCAGCACGTCGCGCCATATGAACTGGTCAAGACCATGCGCGCCTCGATCCTGGTGCTGGGTCCGTTGCTGGCCAAGTTCGGCAAGGCCGAAGTGTCGCTGCCGGGCGGTTGCGCCATCGGCTCGCGTCCGGTCGACCAGCACATCAAGGGCCTGCAGGCCTTGGGTGCGGAGATCAGCGTGGAGAACGGCTTCATCAAGGCCCACGTCGATGGACGCCTGAAGGGCGGCCGTTACACCTTCGACATGGTCAGCGTCACCGGCACCGAGAACGTACTGATGGCTGCCGTGCTGGCCGAAGGCACCACGGTGCTGGAGAACGCCGCGATGGAGCCGGAAGTGGCCGACCTGGCGCATTGCCTGATCGCACTCGGCGCGAAGATCGAAGGCATAGGCACTGCGCGTTTGGTGGTGGAAGGCGTCGAGCGCCTGCATGGCGGCCGCCACGCGGTACTGCCTGATCGCATCGAAACCGGCACTTTCCTGGTGGCGGCGGCGATGAGTGGCGGGCGCGTCACGGTGCGCAATGCGCGTCCGGATACGATGGATGCGGTGCTGCACAAGCTGACCGAAGCCGGTGCCGAGATCAGCACCACCGAGGACAGCATCACCCTGGACATGCACGGCAAGCGGCCCAAGGCGGTGAACATCACCACCGCGCCGCACCCTGCTTTCCCGACCGACATGCAGGCCCAGTTCATGGCGATGAACTGCGTGGCCGATGGCGTTGGCGTGATCAAGGAAACCATCTTCGAGAACCGCTTCATGCACGTCAACGAGCTGTTGCGGCTGGGCGCGGATATCCAGATCGAAGGTCACACCGCCATCATCCGCGGTGTCGAGAAGCTCAGCGGCGCGCCGGTGATGGCGACCGATCTGCGTGCGTCGGCCTGCCTGATCCTGGCCGGTCTGGTGGCAGCTGATGAAACCAGCATCGACCGCATCTACCACCTTGATCGTGGCTACGAGAACATTGAGGAAAAGCTCAGTGGGCTGGGTGCCAACGTGCGGCGGATCGCATGATCCTCAAGGGCCGGTTCACCCCGCGTCGCAAGGCACTGCTGGCCCTGGTGCTGCTGGCCCTGGCCTGGTTGGGCTGGGGCTGGTACAGCGGTGTGGCCATCACCCAGGGCGTGGAGAAGGAGCAGATGGACTGGAATGGCGATGGCCAGGTCAGTCGCGACGAGTTCCTGCAGGCCTTCTATGCGGTGCAGGTGAAGGACAGCGAGGAAGGCGATCGCCAGTGCCGCAGTTTCATCTGGCGCAAGAGCGGTGAAGAGTTTCGCCGCGATTGCCGCACGGTGTTCAAGAAGCCGGCGGCGGAGTAAGTGCAACGCCGTAGTGCCGAGCCATGCTCGGCAGAAGCATTACCGAGGCGCCCTCAAACGGGCGCCTCTTTTTTTGTAGGAGCGGCGTAAGCCGCGAAGCTGATGATCCATCAGATCGCAGATGTGCTGGTGTCTTGATAGTGCCGGCTTCGCGGCTGACGCCGCTCCCACAAAAGAATCTGGGCCGACGGCTCCCTCCCTTTCGCGCAGCGAAGGGGAGGGCTGGGGAGGGGGGCTTTGCTGCTTCCGACAAGGCCCCTGCCGAGCATGGCTCGGCACTACCTGCTCCCTCCCTTTCGCGCAGCGAAGGGGAGGGTTGGGGAGGGGTAAGCTCTATTGCTTCGGGCAAGGGCTTTGCCGAGCATGGCTCGGCACTACAGCTTGGCTTACTGGATCGACTTGATGGTCAGGTCCAATGCGTCCTGGCCGTTTTCACGCTGCAGCAGGCGCGCCGGTACCGGCATGCCGGGGACGATCCAGGCGATCTGTTCCTTGTTGCCATCCACGCGCGACACCTTGGTGGCTTCCTGCTGCTTGCCGCCGATGGTCATGTTCTCCTTGCCGATCACCCGGTAGGTCATCGGCTTGATGCGACCGTCATCCACCATGCGGTAGTTCAGTGGCTTGCCGGCGTTGACGTCGCGGGCAATGGCCAGGTTGATCAGCAGGGCATCCATGTCGCCGTTCTGCAGGCGGATCGGGCCGCTGCGCTCGGGCTTTACGTCGCCGGTCCAGGTGGCCTGGTTGCTGTTCCAGTCGTAGCGTGCATCCACCTGCTTGCGCTTGATCAGCACGACCGAGCGATCGTGGCTGCTGAGCGGGCGCAGCCTGCCACCCTGCTCGTCGAACACGGTGGCCTGGCTCAGGTCGGCCATCGGGTTCTTGATCTGCAGGCTGTAGCGCCATTGATTGTTGCCCGCGGGAGCGACCGTCATCACGCCATTGGCCTGCATGCCCATGTAGCTGGCCTGGTAATTGGCAGTGAACGGCTCAATTGCCAATGCCGGCACGCTGGCGACGACCAGCGCGGCGGCAGCGAGGTAATGCAGGGGGCGGTGGGAAAGCTTCATGCTCAGGCTCCTTGGTATTCGATCAGGCGCAGGTCGATTTCGTCCTGCCCGTCTTTGCGTTGCAGGATGCGCACCGGCGTTGGCACGCCGTTGGCAATCCACAGGATGGTTTCATCATTGCCGCCATTGGTGCGATACACCCGCAAGGCGTCATAGCTGAGATCACCCACCTGCACGTTCTCGGTGGTATCGGCGGCGCGGTACTCGTACTGACGCACCCGGCCGACATCGACATAGCGGTACTGCAGGGCCTGGCCCGGCCGCGCGTCGCGCATCAGGGACAGGTTCAACAGCAGTGCGCTCTGGTCGCCGCGCTGCAGTGGAATGGGGCGCTGCCGTTCTTCCTTCAGGTCACCCTGCCACTGGGCTGTACCGGCCTGCCAGTTATAGACGCCGGTGACCTTCTTGCTCATGAACAGGGCCTTCTTGACCGTGCTCTGGCTCAACGGCGTGTAAACACCGCCTTCGTTGTTGAAGACATTGCTCTGCTCGATGTTCAGGCCGAGCACGCTGGCAAAGCCGCGCTTGCCGCGTACCGCCATGTCCACCCGCCATTGGCTGTCGTTGTTGTGGGTCACGCGCATGGTTGCATCACCGGCTTCCTTGCCCTTGTAGAAGGCCTGGTAGGTGGCGACGAAAGGCTCCAGCGCCGGAGGCGTCCACTCCAGCGCGGGCAATGCCGGCGCAACCGGGGCCGGTGTCGGCGCGGCGGCTGGCGTTTCTTGGGCGTGACTTACCGCCGATACCAGCAGGGCGGTCAGAACCAGTGGTTTGAAAAGCGCTATGGCCATGCGGAGAAGAGGGCAGGAAGAAGGGAGATCATGCCAAACCACACAGCAGCAGCCTGTGTGGATCAGCGGCGGAGGGTTCCGGCGGAATCTAGGCGCAATGGGCTAAACAGGGACTGACCGTCAAACAGCACCACGCCATCCCGTTCAGCCAGGTGATTGGCGACCAGCAGTTGAACGCTGGCCAGCAGCAAGGGGTGTTCGACCGCCAGTACGCGCTGGGCCAGGGATTCCGCGGTATCGGCGGGCAGCACCGGGACGCGGGCCTGGGCGATCACCGCCCCGGCATCCAGTTCCGGCACCACGAAATGCACGCTGGCGCCGTGCTCGGCATGACCGGCCTCGATGGCCCGGGCATGGGTGTGCAGACCCTTGTGCAGGGGCAGCAGAGAGGGGTGGATGTTGATCAGGCGGCCGCTGAAACGCTGGACGAAGGCAGCGCCGAGGATGCGCATGTAACCGGCGCAGATGATCCAGTCCGGCTGGCTCGCCGCCACTGCTTCGGCCAATGCGTCGTCAAAGGCCTCGCGGTTGGCGAAATCCCGGGGCGCGCGCGCCCAACGCTGCGCGGGCGCCACTTTCTCCAGCGCCGCCGCACTGGGCTTGTCGGAGAACACGCCGACAATCTGCGCATTCAGTTGGCCTGCGGCAATCGCGTCAAGCAGGCTTTGCAGGTTGCTGCCACGCCCGGAGGCAAGTACGGCAAGGCGTGGCGCGGTACTCATGCGCGGGCGTTCCGCAGCAGTGGCCAGAGCGCCAGGCTGCCCAGGGTGGCCAACAGCATGTCGGCGTGGGCGTCCCAGATGTCGCCCTGCTGGCCGTTATAGGCCTCGGCGGCTTCCGGTGACAGGGCCAGGGCGATACCCCACTCCAGCCATTCGTAGGCCAGGCTGGTGCACATGATGGTCATCACCGCCAGGGTGAACGCCTGGCCAACACGCAGGGCCGGCCAGGTGCGGCGGGCCAGCTGGGTCAGCGCGGGGGTGAAGCAGATGCCATACAGCAGGTGGATCAGGCGATCGAAATGATTGCGCTCCCAGCCGAAGGCGGCATCCGGCGACCAGCCGAACAGCGCCTGCGCCCACTGGTCATAGGGGATGTTGGAGTACAGCCAGCGCGCACCTATGCAGTGCAGCACGATGAAGCCGCAGATGGCGATGAAGGCACCATTGCCCAACGGCCAGCGGCGGTCCACCCACCACAGCGCCAGCAGGCCGAGCACGGTCAGCGAGCTGTGCAGGGCCTGTTCAACAGGCCATAGCGGTTTGATCCAGGTAAGCGCGAATACAGCAAGCACGCCGATGAAGGCGGCCTTCTTGGCGGCTGTCATGTAGGCGTTGGCTCAGCCGATGTGGACGCGTTCAGCGCCGTTTTCAGCCACCACTTCACCAATCTGCCAATGCGCCAGCTCCAGCGTATCCAGGGTGGCGTTGATGGCGGTGACCTGGTCGGCCGGCACCAGCAGGACGAAGCCGATGCCGCAGTTGAAGGTGCGCCACATCTCGCTGTCGGCCACGTTGCCTTCGCGCTGCAGCCACTGGAACACCGGCGGCAGCGTCCAGCTGCTGGCGTCGATGCGCAGGCCCAGGCCTTCCGGCACCACGCGGATGATGTTTTCGGTCAGGCCGCCGCCGGTGACGTGTGCCATGCCGTGCACGGCGGCGCCGTGGGTCTTGAGCAGCGACAGGATCGGCTTGACATACAGGCGGGTCGGCGCCATCAGCGCGTCGACCAGCTTGACGCCGTCTTCCAGCACCAGCTCGGCCGGGCTGCCGGCGCGTTCATAGATGCGGCGCACCAGCGAATAACCGTTGGAGTGCGGGCCCGACGAGGCGATGCCGATCAGGACATCGCCCTGGGCAACGGCCGAACCGTCCTTCAGCTCGCTCTTTTCGACGCCGGCGACGGTGAAGCCGGCCAGGTCGTATTCGCCCGGGGCATACATGTCGGGCATTTCAGCGGTTTCGCCGCCGATCAACGCGCAACCGGCTTCGGTGCAGCCATTGGCGATGCCGCCAACCACGGCCGCAGCGGTGTCGATGTCGAGCTTGCCGGTGGCAAAGTAATCCAGGAAGAACAAGGGCTCGGCGCCTTGCACCAGCACGTCGTTGACGCACATGGCGACCAGATCGATGCCGATGGTGTCGTGGCGTCCCAGCTGTTGTGCCAGCTTCAGCTTGGTGCCGACGCCGTCGGTACCGGAGACCAGTACCGGCTCACGGTACTTGCTGGAGAGGTCGAACAGGGCGCCGAAGCCGCCCAGTCCGCCCATCACCTCCGGGCGGAAGCTGCGCTTTACCAGCGGCTTGATACGCTCGACCAGTTCATTGCCTGCGTCGATGTCGACACCGGCGTCACGGTAGGTCAGGGGGGAGTTGGCAGAGGTCGAGGGGCTGGTCACGGGCGGCTGCACTGGCGGGGTGAACGGGCGATTTTAACAGGCCACGTTGGCGTGAAGGCCCCATTCGGGCAACAATTCCCTCCGGAATCGTCGAGCAATGGAAATTTCAATGCGTCGCAGCCTGGTCACAATCCTGTTTCTGGCGCTCTGCCTGCCCATTTCACTGGTGCAGGCGCAGTCGTCCGGCATGCGTACCGAAGGGGACGTAGCCGGCGCCCGTAGTGCCTATGAGGCCGAAGTGCCGGTCAACAGCCAGAGTGAGGCCGACCGCAACGGCGGGCTGGCGCGCGCGCTGGGCGCGGTGCTGGCCAAGTTGTCCGGGGACCGCAGCGCCCTGGCCCGGCCAGGTGTGGCGCAGGCCCTGCGCAGCGCCAAGGACATGGTCGAGAGCTACGACTACCGGCAGGACCAGAGTGTGAGCGCCAGTGGTGCGCCCAGCTTCCGTACCATGCTGGTGGCGCGTTTCCGCCAGGACGATGTTGATGGGCTGGTAGCGGCGTTGGGGCTGCCGGTATGGCCGCAACCCCGGCCCAAGCCGGTGGTTTGGCTGGCCATTGACGATGGTAGTGGCCCGCGCCTGGTCGGTGTGCCGCAGTCCAACGCGGCGCGGCCGTTGCTGGACCGCGCGGTGGAACGTGGCTTCAAGCTTGGCTTGCCGGCTGGTGGAGCCGCTGAGCAGGCCCTGGTCGGTGCGATCTGGCGGCAGGACACCGCCGCCGTGGCGCGCGCTTCGGCACGCTATGCGCCGCCGATGCAACTGGTGGGCAAGCTGTACCGCGGCAAGGGCGGTGGTTGGGTTGCCGACTGGGTATTTGTCGACAATGGTCGCGAGCTGTCCAAGTGGACGACGACTGACGGCGATGCACGGCGGGCGATGATGGGCGGTGCCGATGGTGCGGCCGACGCGCTGGTGCGGCGTTATGCCAAGGCGCCGGTGGGCGGAGCCGCCGGCGTGTACCGGATCGTGGTCAGCGGTATCCGTAGTGCCGACGACTATCTGCGTCTGGCCGCGACCCTGCAGAGTGTGGCGGTGGTCAAGTCGATCATGCCGATCCAGGCGTCCGGCGACCGGCTGGAACTGGATGTCGAGCTGATGAGTGGCCTGCCTGGCTTCAACCGCATGCTGGGCCGCGATGCCGCCCTGCAACCGGTGGGTGCGGTGGACGACGGTGATGCGGATGCCTCCACCGAAAATGACAACAGCAGTCGCCGTGCGGAGTACCGTATTCGATGAGCACTGATACAGCGGAAATGGAAATCGCGCTGTTCCTGCGCCGCCTCAAGTGGGTGGTGCTGGTGGCCTTCGGGCTGTGGGTGACATGGTTGCTGGCACCGGTGCTGACCCCGTTCGTGGTCGCCTTGATGCTGGCCTGGCTGGGCGATCCGCTGGTGGATCGGCTGGAAGCCAGTGGGCGTTCGCGCAATACCGCCGTGGTGCTGGTATTCGTGCTGATGATCCTGCTGTTGGCCTTGGCGCTGTTGATCCTGGTGCCGTTGATCCAACGCCAGATCGTCACCCTGGTGGCTGCCTTGCCGCAGGGGCAGGATTGGTTGATGAACACCGCGATTCCGTGGATCGAGCAGAAGACCGGTCTGGAAATCATGGCCTGGCTGGACCCGGGCCGGCTGTTCGAGTGGGTGCGCAGCCATTGGCAGCAGGCAGGTGGTGTTGCCACCACGTTCTTCGGCTACGTGTCGCGCTCGGGCTTCGCGATGGTGGCCTGGGTGATCAACCTGGCCTTGTTGCCGATCCTGGCCTATTACTTCCTGCGTGACTGGGACAAGCTGGTCGAGCGGGTTGCATCGATGATCCCGCGCAACCATATCGAGGTGGTGTCGCGGCTGGCGCGGGAGTCCAATGACGTGTTGGGCGCCTTCATCCGCGGCCAGATCGCGGTGATGATCGCGTTGGGCGTGGTGTATGCGGCAGGCCTGACCCTGGTCGGTTTGAACCTGGGCCTGTTGATCGGGTTGGTTGCTGGCCTGATCAGCTTCATCCCCTACCTCGGGGCGACTACCGGCGTGGTGCTGGCGGTGCTGGCTGCGCTGGTGCAGTCGCAGGGCTTCGACCTGCAGTTGCTGGTACTGGTGGGTGTGGTCTTCACCGTCGGCCAGTTGCTGGAAAGCTATGTGCTGACGCCGCGCATCGTCGGTGACAAAATTGGCCTGCATCCGGTTGCGGTGATTTTCGCGGTGATGGCCGGGGGCCAGCTGTTTGGCTTCCTGGGAATGCTGCTGGCCTTGCCAGCGGCGGCGGTGATCAACGTGTTGTTGCGCTATGCGCACCAGCGTTATCGCCAAAGTGAGTTGTATGCCGGCCACGGGCCGACGATTGTGTTGGATCCGCGCAGCGTTGATGTGCCGGCGGATCTAAGCATCGTGTCGAAGGATGTAGAACCTAAGTGAGTGTGCCGCAGTTACCGCTGGCCTTGCGTTACCCGCCAGACCAGCGCTTTGAAACCTTCATCGGTGCGCCGGACGGCGCGCTGGCGCAGTTGCGCGCGGTTGCCAATGGCGACAGCCAGGACTGGATCTATCTGGTGGGTGCCGGTGCTACCGGCAAGACGCACCTGGCCCTGGCCACCTGCGCTGCCGCGCTGCAGGCTGGGCGGCGACCCGCCTACCTGCCGTTGCAGGCGGCTGGCACGCGTCTGCAGGACGCATTGGAAGCGCTGGAAGGCCATGACGTGCTGGCACTGGACGGGCTGGAATATGTTGCGGGCCGGCGCGACCAGGAAGTGACCCTGTTCGAATTCCATAACCGCGCGCGCGCCGCCGATGTGACCGTGATCTATACCTCGCGGTTGCCACCCGATGGTCTGGGACTGGTGCTGCCGGACCTGCGTTCGCGCCTGTCACAGTGCAGCCGCATTACCCTGGAACCGCTGGATGCCGAGGGCCGCGGTGCCGTGCTGCGCGAGCGCTCGGTGCGGCGTGGGCTGGTGATGGATGAGGCGACGCTGGACTGGTTGCTGACCCGTACCGGCCGTGACCTGAGCGGACTGGTGACCTTGCTGGAGCGACTGGACCGTGAATCGCTGGCGGCCAAGCGCCGCATCACCGTGCCGTTCCTGAAGCGGGTACTGGAGAACGGGCAGGGCTGATAGCAGGATTCGGGCTCTCAGCTCTTGTGGGAGCGGCGTGAGCCGCGAAGCCGCTAACGCATCTTAAAAAAATGCCTGCAATCGCAGGCATTTTGTATCTGAAGCTCAGTTGCTTCGTGGTTCACACCGATCCCACAAACAATGCATCGGTTCGGCATTTGTGGGAGCGGCGTCAGCCGCGAAGCTGGTGCCGTATCTGCAGACAAAGATGCACGCAATTGCAGGTATTTCTGGGCTCGGAATCTTCAGTTGCTTCGCGGCTCATGCCGCTCCCACAAGCTGCTTGTCCAATTGCTGCAGGCGCTCGGGGGTGCCCACGTCGGTCCAGCGGCCTTGGTGGTGCTGGCCGCTGATGCTGTTGTTGGCCATCGCCGCGCGCAGCAAGGGTGCCAGTTTGAAGCGTGGTGGTGTTTCTGCGGCGCCGTCTGCATTGCCAATCACTGCCTGCCAGTCCTGCAGCAGCTGTGGCCGGTACACGCCGATGCCGGCAAAGGTCAGGCGTGCTTGTTCGCCCTCGTCATGCACCTGGCCATCGGCATCCAAAATGAAATCACCGCGGGGGTGCTGCAGTGGGTTGTCGACCATGACCAGGTGGGCGCTGCCCTTCGGTTGCCGCGGAAGCGTGGCGAAATCGAAATCGCTCCAGATATCGCCATTGACCGCCAGGAACGGTGCATCGCCGAGCAGCGGCAGCGCGTTGTGCATGCCGCCGCCGGTTTCCAGCGGCACCGGTCCTTCGTACAGATAGTGCAGGCGCAGGTGCCAGCGACTGCCATCGCCCAACTGCTCGGGGAACTGCGCGGCCAACCAGCTGGTATTGATCACCACATCGGTGATCCCCAGCGTAGCCAGACGCCGCAGATGCCATTCGATCAGGGGCACGCCGGCCACGGCCAGCAGCGGCTTGGGTGTGTGATCGGTAAGCGGACGCATGCGCTCACCCAGCCCGGCGGCAAAGATCAGCGCCTTCATGCTGCGGCCTTGGCAGCCATCGCCGGCTTGAAGCGGCGTTCGAACAGCGCCTGCAGCGGCCCCAGTTCCGGGTAGCGCGGCAGCACCTCATCCAGATAGCGGATGAAGCGGGGGGCATCCTCGAAATAGTGGCCCTTGCCGTCGCGGTCGCGCAGGCGCACGAAGATGCCGAGGATTTTCAGGTGACGCTGCACGCCCATCCAGTCTGCATCGCGCAGGAATTGTGGCCAAGGGCGTACCGGCAGGCCTGCGGCCAGTGCCTGTGCGTGATAGCGGGCGAGCCAGGCGTCGACCTTTTCCAACGACCAACTCAGGAACGCATCCTTGAACAGGCTGGCCGGGTCGTAGGCAATTGGTCCGCTGACCAGATCCTGGAAGTCCAGCACCGCCGGGCCGCCTTCGACCGGCATCAGGTTGCGCGGCATGAAGTCACGATGCGTCAGTACTTGTGGCTGGTTCAATGCGTTGTCCATCAGGCGCCGCTGCACCAGTTGCAACTGCTCGCTCTCGCCGCAGTCCAAGGTCAGGCCGAGGTGGCGCTGCACGAACCATTCTTCAAACAGGCCAGCATCACGCTGCAGCAGCGCCTCACCGAACACGCCCATGCCCGCGGGCACCGGAATCGATTGCAGGCGGATCAGCTGGGTGAAGCTTGCATCGAACCACGCGTCGGCATTGTCATCGTTGATGAAACGCGCGAGCGTCGGCCCGCCCAGGTCCTCCAACAGCAGGAAGCCGTGTTCGACATCGCGCGCCAGTACCTGCGGCACGCGTACGCTGTTGGTCTCGAGCAGGTCGTGCATGCGCAGCCACGGCCGCACATCTTCCAGCCCCGGCGGTGAATCCATCACGATGTGGCTGCCACGCGTGCTGGTTGCGCGCCAGTAGCTACGGAAGCCTGCATCGACCGATGCGCGCTGCAGGGAGGTGGCAGGGTCGCCGAGTGCGGCGATGGTCCACTGCAGGCGTTGCTCGGCGCGCAGCGGATCGGAAGCGGGATCGTTCATGGGCACTACGAATGAAGCGGCGCCCGCAGGCACCGCTGGGAGAGGAATCAGCGCTTGCCGCCACTGATCAGGCGCAGGAGTGCGAGCAGCGCGATCGCGCCGATGATGGAGCCGACGAAGCCGGCCGGCTGACCTGCCGAATACCAGCCCATCTCACGGCCGAACCAACCGGCGAATACCGCACCAGCGACGCCGAGCACGATGGTCAGCAGGCAGCCCATGCGGTTGTTGCCGGGCATGAAGAAGCGCCCCAGCAGGCCCACGAAGAAACCGATCAGGATGATGTACAGCCAGCTGTCGCTGCCAAACAGTCCGCTCATGTTTTTGTCCGTGCCAAAGAAAAACGCAGCCTAGCAAGGCCAGGCTGCGTTCGTCATCAAACCATCGAGCGGTGGGCGATCAGCAGCAGCCGTGGCCACCGTGACGGGTGCCGCTGTCGGCGGCCACCGGCGAACCGCTGGTCTCGCCACGCAGGCTGGCAGCATGGTGGTCGAACAGCACCTTGGACACGCAGGAGGTGACGTGCTTGCCCATCGGGATGTGCAGGAACTCGTTCGGGCCGTGCGCATTGGAATGCGGGCCAAGCACGCCGGTGATCATGAACTGCGCACCCGGGAATTTCTCGCCCAGCATGCCCATGAACGGGATCGAGCCGCCTTCGCCCATGTACATGGCCGGCTTGCCGAAGAAGGCCTGGCTGGCGTCGTCGATGGACTTCTCCAGCCACGCGGCCATCGCCGGTGCGTTCCAGCCGGTGGAGGCCTTTTCCAGGTCCAGGCTGACGTGGGCGCCGTTCGGCGGATCACGCAGCAGGGCTTCCTTCAGCAGCTCGCCGCAGGCCTTGCCATTGGCGGTCGGCGGCAGGCGCAGCGACAGCTTCACCGAGGTTTCCGGGCGCAGCACGTTGCCGGCCGATTCCAACGGCGGCATGCCGCCGATGCCGGTGACCGACAGGGCAGGGCGCCAGGTGCGGTTGAGCACCAGTTCGGTCAGTTCATCGCTCATCGGCTTGAGGCCGTCGACCAGCGGGAACTTGTCGAAGATGGCGGTATCGACGACGTCGGCAGCGCGCTTGGCCTGTTCCAGGCGCTCGGCCGGAACGTCAACGTGCAGGCCGTCGAGCAGGATGCGGCCGGTCTTCTCGTCCTCGATGCGCGACAGCAGCTGGCGCAGCAGGCGGAAGCTGGACGGCACCACGCCGGAGGCGTCACCGGAGTGCACGCCCTCGTTGAGCACCTTGACGGTGAAGTTGCCGCCGGTCAGGCCGCGCAGCGAGGTGGTGCACCACAGCTGGTCGTAGTTGGCGCAGCCCGAATCCAGGCACACCACCAGCGACGGCTGGCCGATGCGCTCGGCCAGATGGTCGACATAGGCCGGCAGGTCGTAGGAGCCGGACTCTTCGCAGGCCTCGATCAGGATCACGCAGCGGGCGTGCGGCAGGCCCTGTTCCTGCAGTGCCAGCACCGCGGCCAGCGAGCCGAAGATGGCGTAGCCGTCATCGGCGCCGCCGCGGCCGTACAGCTTGTCGCCGCGCAGCACCGGCTTCCACGGGCCCAGGTCGTCGTCCCAGCCGGTCATTTCCGGCTGCTTGTCCAGGTGGCCGTAGAGCAGCACGGTGTCGTCGCCGGTTTCCGGGCCGGTGGCTGGGATTTCCAGGAAGATCAACGGGGTACGGCCTTCCAGACGAACCACCTCGACCTGCAGGCCGGGGATGTTCTGCGCCTTGGCCCAGCTCTCCATCAGGTTGACGGCCTGATCCATGTAGCCGTTGGCGACCCAGTTGGCGTCGAACATCGGCGACTTGTTGGGGATGCGGATGTAATCGACCAGTTGCGGGACGATGTCGTTGTCCCACTTGTCGCTGAGAAATTGGCCGATCTTGGCGCTGTCCATCTGGATCTCCGGTAGCAATGTCAGGTGTAACCATTCTACGCCGCTCGTTTGTTCATCGGGCTTGCGGCGGTTTCATCAATGAATTTTGTAGGACTTTTCCTACAGAGGCTCGGGGTGTTGGCTGGCTGTTTGCTTAACCCGCGCCGGATATTCTGGGTTCATGTGGCGCGGGACACTGATCCGACCGGCGGGATAGCCAGCCGATCAACGACCAAGCCACAAGGAGTACAGCGATGAAGCTTTTAACCGTAACGCTGCAGTCTCTGATTTTCGCATTGTTGTTGACCCTGACGGCGCAAGCCAAGGACAAGGTTGATATCAATACCGCCTCAGCGGCGGAGCTGAATCAGGTGTTGGTGAATGTCGGCCCTTCCAAGGCGCAGGCGATCATCGAGCACAGACAGGCCAACGGGCCTTTCAAGAGTGTCGAGGAACTGGCGCTTGTGAAGGGAATCGGACTGAAGACGGTCGAAAGGAATCGAGACCTGATCGAAGCGAGGGCCGGAGCTGCCCCCGCCAAGAAAGCTACCGGGACGGTAGCTGCACAGCCGGTTGAGAGGCGCTGAGCGGAAGGAATCGAATAGTGACCCGCCAGGACGGCGGATCACCAGGAACCCGAAAAGGGCAGGACGCTGGGGGCTGGCAGGATGCCAACAAGGATGTGAGGTCGTCCGGTGTTGCACAGTGACGTGCAGCCGGGCGATTTTTCTGTCTGTGCTCCAAACGAACAAGGCCCGGGTCTTCCCGGGCCTTGTTCGTTTCTGGGGACTCGTGGGCTGGAATGCGCAGCTTGGATGTGCGCTGGCGTCGTCGACATTCCAATCATGAAGCCCGGCAAACATGTAGCCCGGGTAAGCGCAGCGCACCGGGGCTTTTCGCGAGGGGCTACCGGCCAGTCGTAGCCCGGGTAAGCGCAGCGCACCCGGGGCTTTTCGCGAGGGGTTCTTCCAGCCAGTCGTAGCCCGGGTAAGCGCAGCGCACCCGGGGCTTTTCGCGAGATGTCCATTTCAGCGAGGTGTAGCCAGGGTAAGCACAACGCCAACTGAGAGCTCTCCGCAAAGAGCCCCGGGTGCGCTGCGCTTACCCGGGCTACGGGGTCTACAGGTTCTGCCAACCCGGTGCCGACGTTGAATGCCGGTTATTGGCGTTGCTTGCTTGTGGCAAGGCTCGGCAGGAGGGCGCTTAGACCAGCCCGGTGGCGTAGTACACGCCGATGATCGCGAACACTGCCAGGGTCTTGATGATGGTGATGGCGAAGATGTCCTTGTAGGACTGGCGGTGGGTCAGGCCGGTGACCGCCAGCACGGTGATCACCGCGCCGTTGTGGGGCAGCGTGTCCATGCCGCCGGACGCCATCGCGGCGACGCGATGCAGCACTTCCATCGGAATGCCCGCAGTCTGCGCGTTGGCGATGAAGCTGTCGGCCATGGCCGCCAGCGCGATGCTCATGCCGCCTGATGCCGAGCCGGTGATGCCGGCCATGGCGGTGACCGAGACCGCTTCGTTTACCAGCGGATTGGGAATCGAGCCCAGTGCATTGGCTACCACCAGGAAGCCGGGCAGGGCGGCGATGACCGCACCAAAGCCATACTCGGAGGCAGTGTTCATCGAGGCCAGCATGGCGCCGCCGATGGCCGACTTGGTGCCCTCGGCGAACGAGGCCACCACCGGCTTCCAGGCAAAGGCGATGACGCTGAGGATGCCCAGCAGCAAGGCGGCCTGCACGGCCCAGATCGCGCCCAGCTTGGAGACCTCCTGCACCACCGGGGCCGGGTTGCCGATCACCGCCGGGATGAAGGACTGGGTTTCGCCGTAGAAGCCGGGGATCCAGCGGGTGAACAGGAAGTTGGCCACGCCGACCAGGATCAACGGGGTGATCGCGACCAGCGGGTGGGCCAGGTTCTGGCCGTGGAAGGGCTCGGGCTCATTGCGCAGTTCGTCATTGGCGCCTGCATAGCCTTCGCCATTGCGGATGGCTACGCGGCGGCGCCATTCCAGGTAGCTCATGCCCAGGATCAGGATCACCACCGTGCCGATCACGCCCAACCAGGGCGCGGCCCAGCTGTTGGTGCCGAAGAAGGCTGAGGGGATGATGTTCTGGATCTGCGGCGTGCCCGGCAACGCGTCCATGGTGAAGGTGAAGGCACCCAGCGCGATGGTGCCGGGAATCAGGCGCTTGGGGATATTGCTCTGGCGGAACAGCTCGGCGGCGAAGGGGTAGACCGCGAACACCACCACGAACAGCGACACGCCGCCGTAGGTGAGCAGCGCACAGACCAGCACGATCGACAGCATCGCGCGTTTGGCACCAACCAGCTTGATGGTGGCGCTGACGATGGACTTGGAGAAGCCCGATACCTCGATCAGCTTGCCGAACACCGCGCCCAGTACGAACACCGGGAAGTACAGCTTGAGGAAGCCGACCATCTTGTCCATGAACAAGCCGGTGAACATCGGCTGCACCAGGCTGGGATCGGTCAGCAGCACCGCACCCAGCGCGGCCACCGGCGCGAACAGGATCACGCTGTAGCCGCGGTAGGCGACAAACATCAGGAAGCACAGGGCCGCCAAGACAATCAGAAACGACATTCACAGCTCCCCGGCCAATACATTGCCGGCGAGTATCAGGATCGGGAGCGGCCCGGCCCACTGTACGAAGGGACTATACGCGGCCGGCTAACGCTCCATTAACGTGCGCTCCATGGCGACATTCGTGTGTCGCAACGTCATACCCGGGAGGAGGGAGACCAATGAAGCGCAAGTATCTGAGTATCGCCATCGGTGGCATTCTGTTGGCACCGGCCGCATTCGTGCAGGCGCAGGAGCAGCAGGCTGCACCGGCCGGCACCAAGGCGACCCAACTGGACGAAGTGACTGTGACCGCGCGTCGCCGCAGTGAATCCATCCAGGATGTGCCGGTGGCGGTCAGCGCCTTCGGCGAGGAGCAGATCAAGGATCTGCAGGCCTCGACCGTGGAAGGCCTGCAGGGCGCCGTGCCCAATATGAACATCGCCCAGGGCCGTGGCTCGGCCAACAGCGTCAACGTCTTCATCCGCGGTATCGGCCAGCCCGACGCGTTGCAGACCTTCGACCCGGGCGTGGGCATGTATGTGGACGACGTCTACTACTCGCGCATCAATGGTGCACTGTTCTCGCTGTTCGACATCCAGCAGCTGGAAGTGCTGCGTGGCCCGCAGGGCACGCTGTACGGCAAGAACTCCACCGGCGGCGCGATCAAGCTGACCACCAAGAACCCGTTCGACAACGAAGGCGGCGCCGTGGAAGTGACTGCCGGTGACTATGGTCGCCTGGAAGGCCGTTTCTACGTCTCCGGCAAGCTGAGCGACACCATCGCTGCAAGCATCGCCGGTGCCAAGATCACCAACGACGGCTACGTCAAGGATGCGGTCAGCGGCAAGCGATACAACGACGATGACACCGAGGCATTGCGCGCGAAGCTGGCATTCCAGCCGACCGACAACTTCAGCGCGGTGCTGTCGCTGGACACCACCAAGCAGGATGCGGCGCTGACGCTGGGCCGTCCGATGGCGCCATTGCTGCAGACCAGCCTGGCTCCCGCCGGTGTCATCGTGCTGCAGCCGGGCGAAACCGGCGAATGGAATCGTCGTGCGCAGACCTCGTTCCAGAATGGCGAAGGCCAGTACCTGAAGCATTCCGGTGCCTCGCTGTCGATGAACTGGGACATCAACGAGCAGTTCACACTGAAGAGCATCAGCTCCTACCGCAAGCTCAAGACCGAGTCCTACATCGATATCGACGCGTCCGAGTACGAGCTGGGTGACGTGTTGGTGGCGCTGGACCAGAACCAGAAGAGCCAGGAATTCCAGCTGCATTACGACAACGGCTCCAACCTGCACGCCACCTTTGGTGCGTACTACATGAAGGAGAACGTGCCGTCCTACCAGGAAGCCTATGCCGACGATCTGTTCTCGTTCCTGGGCGGCAAGGTGCCGTTCCTGCGCACCATTGACGATGATCTGACCACCACGTCCACCGCGGCATTCGCGCATGTGAACTGGGAGTTCGTGCCGACCTGGACCGTGGCTGCCGGCGTGCGTTGGACCAAGGACAAGAAGGACTACGACCGTTCCACCAGCACCTTCTGGGGTGCCCCGTTCGCCAGCTTGAACGGCACGGTCGCGTTCGATGCCAAGGCCTCGTGGACCGCGGTGACGCCGTCGATCAGCCTGCAGAAGGAGTTCAGCGACAACCTGATGGGCTATGTGTCGGCCAACCGTGGCTTCAAGTCCGGTGGCTTCAACGGCCGCGCCAATACCGTGTACGACACCCAGCACGCCAAGTTCGACCCGGAATACGTGTGGACCTACGAGCTTGGCCTGAAGGGCAGCTCGGCGGATCATCGCCTGCGCGGTACCGCCACCGCGTTCTACAGCAATTACAGCGACTTCCAGGCACGCGTGTCGCAGGACGTGGGCACCTTCCCGGTGTTGAACGCGGCCAAGCTCAACATCAAGGGCATCGAGCTGGAAGGCAGTGCGCTGCTGGGCGAATCCACCACCTTGAGCGCACAGTTGGGCTGGATGGACGCCAAGTACGACAGCTTCGAGGACTTCCGTCTCGATCCGTCCTACGCCGGTTACGATCCGACCGTGAACCACGACCACGTGCCGTTCTCGCCGGACGTGACCGCCCGCGTGGCCCTGCAGCATGTGTTCTCGCTGGGGGACAACGGCAGCCTGACCTTTGGCGGGGATGTGTCGTATCGCAGCGAGACCTGGTTGTCGGTCGACAACCGCAAGGTGCTGAGCCAGGACGCATACACCCTGTTGGGCGCTTACGGCGTATGGGATTCGTCGCAGCTGACCTGGCAGGTACGTGCGGGCGTGCGCAACCTGACCGACAAGCAGTACAAGACCGAAGGCCAGGAGTTCGCCAGCGTTGGCAACATCCAGACCGCGTACTACGGCTTGCCGCGCAACTGGTATGTGTCGGTGCGTTACAACTTCTGATGATCGCGCCGGTAACGGCTGACTGATTGGAATGCAAGGCAGCCCTTTCCCGCATGGCGGGGGAGGGCTGTTGCGTTTGTTGTTGCTGCTCTGGTTGTAGCTGCGAAGGTTGCAGGTGCTGTTGCTTTGGCTTTGGCTTTGGCCTTGGCCTTGGCCTTGGCTGTTGCTGTTGCTGTTGCTTGAAGCCCCTCTCCCGCCAGCGGGAGAGGGGTTGGGGTGAGGGCAGCTTTTGCCGTTGGCTTTCAAGCTCTGGCTTTTGATGCAAAGCATGAAGCAAATTGCCAGCGAACCGCACCCTCACCCCAACCCCTCTCCCGGTGGGAGAGGGGCTTAAAGCAAGGGCTTTGAGCACGCACTCCTTCATCCTTCTTCTCCAACTCCGTATCCTGCCAAGCAGCTTCCGGGAAACGCATTCCATGTTGAGTCTGGTAACTGTGGCGCTGGCAGGCCTGGCCTGGTTGGCCTTGATGTTCGGCGTGGCGCTGTATGGCGAACGCCGACCCACCGCCTTTGCCCGCCATTGGCGACACATCTACACCTTGTCGCTGGCCGTGCACTGCACCTCCTGGACTTTCTATGGCACCGTGACCCAGGCGGCACGCCACGGCTGGCCGCTGCCGCCCACCTTTGTCGGTGCCATCCTGTTCTATGCCTTGGCGATGGGCATGATGATGCGGCTGGTGCGGCTGGCACGCGAGACCAACGCGACCTCGCTGGCCGATCTGATCGCCGCGCGGCTCGGCCGCGATGCGTGGCTGGCGGCGACAGTGACGCTGGTGACCGTGCTCGGGCTGATCCCGTATATCGCCCTGCAGCTCAAGGCAGTGGCGATGAGCTTCGGCATGATCACCTCGCGCGCGGTGGAAGCCGGGCAGGGCGGCTCGGTATGGCAGGACAGTGCCCTGTATGTGGCATTGGCCATGGCCTTGTTCGCCATGTTGTTCGGTGCGCGTCGCGCCGATGCCTCCGAACACAACCGCGGGCTGGTGCTGGCGATGGCGGCCGAGTCGGTTTTCAAGTTGGGCGCGATGCTGGCGCTGGGCGTATTCGTGTGGTTCGGCCTGAAGGGGCTGCCGACGGCACCGGTGGCAGCCGTAAGTGCGCCGGAAGGCGGTTTCATTCCGTTGGTGATACTCGGTGGCCTGGCGATGTTCCTGCTGCCGCATCAGTTCCATGTTGGGGTGGTGGAATGCCGTGATCCGGGTGATGTGCGCACCGCGCGCTGGCTGTTCCCGCTGTACCTGCTGCTGATAGCCCTGCCTATCCTGCCATTGGCACGCGCGGGCACGGCGTTGCTGGGCAACAGTGTTCCCTCGGACATGTACACATTGGCGCTGCCGTTCTCGGCCGGGCATGAAGGCGTGGCGCTGTTCGCCTTCCTCGGTGGCCTGAGTGCGGCAACCGGCATGGTGGTGGTGAGCACGCTGACCCTGAGCCTGATGATCGGCAACCACTGGTTCGCGCCCGGCCTGGTGCGCAGCGCCTGGGCGCGTGCCGGCGGTGGCGATCATCGACGTGAACTGGTGTGGCTGCGTCGCGCGGGCATCTGCGTGATCATGCTGCTGGCGTGGGGTTACAGCCGCCTGATCGGCGGTGGCAACGTGCTGGCCGATATTGGTGCGGTCTCGTTCTCGGCAATGGCGACCCTGGTGCCGGTGCTGGCGTTCGCCATCTGGCGCCCGCAGACGCCGCCGCGCGCTGCCATTGCCGGGGTTGTTGCCAGCTTTGTGACCTGGGCCTGGGTGCTGTTGCTGCCATCGCTGCTGGAAAGTGGCGGACGCGCGCCCGCGTGGTTGCTGCAGGGGCCGTTCGGTTGGCAATGGCTCGCCCCGCAGGGCTTGTTCGGGCTGACAGGCTGGACGCCGTTGGGGCGCGCGGTGGGAGCGAGCCTGTTCGTTGGCACGGCGGTGACCTTGCTGGCGATGGCGTGGCGGCGCGATACGCCGGACCGCATCCGCCGTAATCTGGATGCCGATACCCTGCGAAACGCCGGTCGTCGTTTCCTTCCCTATGAGCGGGTGGAACAGTTGCTGGCCAACGCGCCGCGTAGCGGCGCGGTACCAGCGGCGATCGAGGCCAGTGTGGAGCGCGAGTTGTCGGCCGTACTGGGCGCGGCGTCCGCACGTCTGTTGCTGGACGCAGCGCGACGTGAGGGCAGCGAGCTGGCCACCGTTGCAGCCATCGTCAGCGAAGCCTCGCAGGATCTGCGTTTCAGCCAGCAGGTGCTGCAGGCTGCATTGCAGAACATGAGCCAGGGCATCAGCGTGATTGATCGCGAGCAGCGCCTGGTGGCCTGGAACCGGCCCTATACGCGCATGTTTGGCTTTCCTGACGAACTGCTGCAGGTAGGCCGGCCGATCATGGACCTGACCCGCTGGGCGCTGCAGGCGATGCCCGCGCGTGGTGGTGACGAGCGTGCGGTGGACCGCCGCCTGGCCTTCATGCGTGCCGGTACGCCGCACCTCACCGAGCGTGTATTCCCGGACGGCAGCATCGTCGAGATCCGTGGCAATCCCATGCCCGGTGGCGGCTTCGTGGCGACCTTCACCGATGTGACCGCATTCCGCCGCAGCGAGCGCGAGCTCAAGCGCAGCAACGAAACACTGGAGCAGCGTGTGGGCGAACGCACCGCGCTGCTGGAATCGGCCAAGCGTGAGGCCGAACGGGCAAACGATGCCAAGAGCCGCTTCCTCGCTGCCGTGGGCCATGACCTGCTGCAGCCGCTGCATGCCGCGCACCTGTTCACCGACACGCTGGCGCAGCAGGTTGAATCCAGCCAACAGCAGCAGGCGGTGGTGCAGATCCGCGGCGCCCTCGACTCCACCACTGACCTGTTGACCGGGCTGTTCGACATGTCACGGCTGGAGGCCGGTGGTTTGGTGCCGCAGCCGCGTGATCTGCCGCTGGCCGAGGTGCTTGATCCGCTGGCGTCGGAGTTCCGTGCCCTGGCGGCCGCGCGCGGGCTGGCCTTCCACTACCTGCCCACCCGCGCCTGGGTGAACAGTGATCCGCAGCTGCTGCGGCGTGTGCTGCAGAACTTCCTCGCCAATGCGGTGCGTTACACCGCGCGCGGCGGGGTGTTGCTGGGCGTGCGGCGCGAAGGCGAGCGGCTGCGCGTCGAGGTGCATGACACCGGGCCGGGCATTGCCCGCGAAGAGCAGCAGCGCATCTTCGAGGAATTCCGTCGCGGTGAGGACAGCAGCGGCCAGGGGTTGGGCCTGGGCTTGGCCATTGCCGACCGCATTGCCGGCCTGCTGCATGCGCCGTTGCGGCTGCGCAGTGAGAAAGGGCAGGGCACGGTGTTCTCCGTATCGCTGCCGTGGGTGGCCTGCCCGCAGGCCGCGGTGCTGGCGCGTCCGCGCACTGCCGCCACTTCCGGCGGCGTGCCGGTGCTGGTGGTCGACAACGATCCAGCGGCCTTGCAGGGTCTGGCCGGGCTGTTGCGTGGCTGGGGCTACCAGGTAGCCGAGGCCTCCGGCGAAGCACAGGCGGTGGCGGCGCTGCAGGCAACAGCGGCCAGCCTGTGGCTGTTCGACTACAACCTGGATGACGGCGATACCGGCACCGCCTTGCAGCTGCGGCTGGGCGAGCGTTTCGGTGCCCGGCCAACCCTGATCCTCAGTGCGGATGACAGTCTGGCCACACGCCGCGAAGTGCTGGAGCAGGGCCTGACCTTGCTGCACAAGCCGGTGCGCCCGTTGGCCTTGAAGTCGATCCTGGATCGGTTGCTGGCAGCGGATGCGTTGCGGCCGGGAATGGCAAACAGGGAATAACACCGGTAGCCCCGGGTACCGGGGCCCCCCCCCGGCGGGGGTAGGGGACACACCCGCGGCCGGCGCCGGGACCCCGGGCCCCAAGGAGCACCCGCGCCGCCCTCGCAC